>JAFGHS010000042.1 GCA_016930075.1 Deltaproteobacteria bacterium | reverse complement strand
CCTGACGGATGAAGAAAATGTGAGTCTCTTCAGGATGGCCCAAAAAACGGCCGACCGCCTTATGAAAAAATTCCATCCCGATTTTGTTTTCCTCTATGCCCGCGGCCGGCGCATCCCCCATACCCACCTTTTTCTGATCCCGACCTTCAGCGGCGACGTCCTGGACCGCTTCTTCAACGCCCTGGAGAACTTTCAGGAATCTCCCCAGATGCTGGCAAAGCTCAAGGAACCGGAGGCCATGGCGGCGGCGGCAAAACGGCTGCGCGAACCCTGAAGCGGTGCCGAAAGAGTTGACATTGCGCGGCCGTTCAAATATACATTTTAAACTATACTATTACGCCAGGGGAGTCGGGTCATGCAGATACAGGATGTCTTCAATCGCTACGGAGACGATCTCAAGCGGGTGGAAGCCCTGATGGACATCCATATCCGTTCCGATGTGGACATCATTCCTGAAGTGATCGGCCATCTTGTCGGCAGCGGAGGGAAACGGTTCCGCCCCCTGCTGCTTCTGGCCTCAGCCGACCTTTGCGGCTACAAAGGAGAGGCGCGCTACGCCTTGTCGGCGGTCATCGAATTCATTCATACGGCCACCCTTCTTCATGATGATGTGGTCGATCATGCCCAGATCAGGCGCGGCAAAACATCGGCCAACAACATCTGGGGCAATGCCGCCAGCGTTCTCGTGGGCGACTTCCTCTACTCCAGGGCCTTCAAAATCATGGCGGATGCGGGCAATGCGGCCGTCATCAAACTGCTTTCCGCAAGCACCAGCACCATGGCGGAGGGCGAGGTCTTTCAACTCGTCAAATGCGGCGATATCCATATCACCGAAAAGGATTACTTTTCCATCATTGAAAAAAAAACCGCCGTTCTGATTTCGGCGGCCTGCGCAATCGGCGCCATCCTGGGCGGTGCAACGGAGCATAAGCGTGAAGCCCTGACCCGCTTCGGCCTGAGACTGGGGCTTGCTTTTCAGATCACCGACGACGCCCTCGATTATGTGGCTAAAGACGTCAATTTCGGCAAGGCCATCGGCAAAGACCTGGAGGAGGGAAAGATTACCCTGCCGCTTATTCATTGTCTCAAAAAAAGTACGGCCCACGAAAAAAATCTGATTAAAGAAATCGTGGGAAAAAAAGAAGCCGACGCCGATGCCGCAGGCCTTATCATGGCCCTCATGGAAGATCATGGAAGTATCGGCTATGCCCTTAAAAAGGCGGCTTTCTTCATTGATGAAGGCAAAAAATTATTAAGCGGTTTCCAAAACAGCGACGCAAAGTCCGCCCTCCTGGCAACGGCCGATTATATTATGGAAAGAAGAACCTGACGGCTAAACAACGAGGGGAACGGCATAGCGTTCGGCAAAATACGCCGCTCCTTTCTCCCGGTCGCAGTCCATGGCGGCGGGAAGATGATCCAGAACATCCTGCGCCGTCATCCCGTCTTCGCCTGTGGCCGCCGCGGCAAGATCTCCCGCCATGCCGTGGATATAAACCCCTTTCCGGACGGCATCTTCGGCAGGCAGCCCAAGGCCATACATGGCGGCGACAGCGCCTGTCAGGACATCGCCCGATCCGGCCGTCGCCATACCGGCGTTCCCGCTCAAGTTGATAAAGATGCGTCCATCGGGCAACCCGATGAGGGAGTGGGCGCCTTTGAGAACGATCAACGCTCCCCATTCCTGGGCGGTCTGCTGCAGAACGGTTATCCTGTTTTCTTCTACCCCGGCAATCGGCCTTCCCGTGAGTTTCGACATTTCGCCGGGATGGGGCGTAAGAATCGTCGGGGCCTGCCGCCGTTTTATGACAGCCCTATCCTGAACAACGGCCGTTAATCCGTCGCCGTCGATGATGAGGGGCTTTGTGATGCTCCCCGCCAACTCCCTCACCAGTTGCTGGGTCTCGGGATGAAGCGACAGGCCGGGTCCGATCACCACCATATCCATTTTTTCAGCCAGGTCAAAAAGCCTGCCCCTGTTTTCCAGGGCTGTGCTTCCGGCACCCGTTTCCGCCTGGGGGATGAAAACAATTTCGCTGCCTTTGACGGCAACAACCGCCGCGACGGAAGCGGGCGCCGCCAGACGGGAATATCCGCCGCCGGCTTTCAGAAATGACATGGCGGCAAAATAGGGCGCCCCGAAATAGCCCGCCGCCCCGGCGATGAAGAGCGCCTCCCCCATGGAGCCTTTATGGGCGCTGCGGTCCCGGGGCGGCAGATGAAGGTAATCGTTGGTGGCAACCTTCACGGCGCCGTCATCGTAAAGAGACGGCGGAAAGGAAATATGGCTGCAATAGAGGCTGCCGCAGCAACCGTATCCCGGATACAGCAGATTCCCGATCTTGGGAAGGCCGAAAGCAACCGTATCGTCGGCCTTCACGGCGCAGCCCATCATGCGCCCCGTATCGCCGTTGACGCCGGAGGGAATATCGAGGCTGAGAATTCTTTTGCCGGATCGGTTGACAAGACGGATCACATCCGCCGCCGGGCCGCCGACGTCCCGGTCGAGGCCGGTGCCGAAAAGGGCGTCAATGATCCCGTCGCAATGGGAAACGGCATGGCAGACCTGTTCGACGGAATCCACGGCGACCACATCGATGGGGAGCTTTGATAATATCCGTCGGTTCGTCTTTGCCGCCCCCTTGTATTTTTCGGAATCACCGATGATGAACACCTGCGCTTGACCGCCGCCTGCATGGATCAGCCTGGCCGCAACAAAACCGTCGCCGCCGTTGTTTCCGATCCCGCAGAAAACGGCAATTTTTTTATCCCGGATGCCGACCCCGCGCGCCAAGACGGACACCGCCGCATGTCCGGCGTTTTCCATGAGGATTTCTTCGGCAATGCCCAGTTCCGCCATAGCGCGGTGATCCATCGCCCGCATTTGCTCAACGCCGGCAACCTTCATTCTTCACCTCCTCAGAAGTTCTTGATTTTCCCATAGCAACTGCCCGTCATTTCGCATAGATAAAGAAAAAAGTCACGACTATTTTATGCTTTCAATTTATCCTGCCTGAAGCTTGACCCCGACCCTGAGACCTTATGTGTTGACAAAAACCACAGACAAGGAAGATAATCAGCCCGTCGGCAGCGATGATCATGACGATCAACTTTTTATGGAAAGACCTTTGAACTTCTCTGTTTTCTGTCATTGCGAGGCGCACAGCCCCGTGGCAATCTCTCCAATTATTGGATACTTATGAGATTGCTTCGTTTCGCTCGCCATGACATAAGAGGCGTTTTTCAAAGGTCTGATGGGGAGGGTGCCTTGAACGACTTATCCGGAATGGGCAAAACGATTCTTTGCATCGGCTTGATCCTGGCGGGGACCTGCCTGCTTGTCCTGATGGCGTCAAAATTTCCCTGGATCGGCCGCCTCCCCGGCGATTTCTTCTTTAAAGGGAAAAACTTCTCCCTCTACTTTCCCTTGACGACAAGCCTGCTTTTCAGCATCATTCTGACGGCGATTTTCTGGTTTGCCGGCCGCCGGTAAACCCATAATGCATTGGAGAACGGATGCTGCATCTTCCCGCAAGCAGACAACGACAAGATATAACCCCCTGATTAATCAAATCATACAAAATTACTTCCGCCTGAGGCGCCAATTTTTCTTGACAGGCACGACGACGTTCACATATATTGGCCCACGTCGAAAGTGTGTTCGTTTCAACGCGGTGAAATCAGCATTTAGGCACGTTTCGCCGTTAAAACGGCGGGGCGTCCAATATCAGAGAACAAATCCGAATTGTCGGGAGGCGTTTTTTTGATTTCAGTTATCGTTCGCAACCTTTTTTGTTTGTTTCACCGACGTCCCGCTCGCTGCGGTGCGCAGAGCGCATCCGTATTGCCGACATATGCCCGTCTCAAGCATCAAATCCGTTTTGACCCCCATCTGCCGTTTATCGCCATACCCATAATATATACGTTACATGCCATTGTGTACATCTGCGCAAAACATGCATCTTCCCTGCATCGCCGTCCGCCGCGCCGGGGAGTCCTGCTTTGCGCCCTGCGTATCCCGAAGCGCTTTGTTTCAAGTCTTGACCTTTGTTTGGCAAGGCTGTCCTTCCCTGTGGCAGGATAGCTTTTATTCCCATCTGCGAGCATAAGGATGGGAGGAAATAAAATCTTTTTTATTTACAAAGGAGGAGGAGAAGAAACATGAAGAGAATAAAATTGTGGTGTATTTTTTCAATGGCCCTGTTGTTTGTAATAGGGACTGTCTGCTTCAGCTTTGCGGCGCCGGCAAAAGCGCCGGCCAAAGCGGCAGCAAAAGCGCCTGCCAAGGCCTCTGGCGCCGAGCCGACCAGGGACACGCGGACATTGTTCGGCCATGATGTGGAAGGTTTGCCGCCGGTCACGATCATTTATGCCAGTGACAGCCCCTTGAACACCAATGGCGATGCCTGGGTCGTTAATTTTAAAAACCTGGTGGAAGCGGAAAGCAAAGGGAAGATTAAACTCGACCTCCACCGTTTCGGCGCGTTGTATCGTCAGAACGATTTTACGAAGGTCCTGCCCATCGGTACGATTCATGTCGGGAATATCAACAAAGGCATGATGATGACCCGCGAGAACGGCTACGCCCCCTGGATCATCGCCTACATCTGGAAAAGTCCGGAGCATACGCTGGCTGTCGCTTGCAGCCGCGAGTGGTATGAGATGGAGGATAAATACGCCCGGAGCAAATGGAACATAAAGCCCCTGGTCAATACGACCATCGGCAACTGGGATTATTTCTCCAGAAGACCGTTTAAGTCCATGGACGATTTCCGCGGCAAGAAGATCTGGAGCTACGGCGAACTGGCCAGCGCCTACATCTCCTCCTGGGGTGGAACACCGGTCATAAAATCCGCAAGCGAGCTCTATATGGCCTTTTATAACGATACGCTCAATATGATCAGCTTCAGCACCGGCGGTTTTCTGCAGTGGAAACTCTTTGAGGGCGGCAAATACTGGGTCAACATGCCCACCTATCCACCCGGTTCCGTCGGCATCCATTATAATGCGAATTATATGAACCTGGATAAATGGAACTCCTTGCCGACAGCCTATAAAAAGATCATCCTCGATGCACAGGACCTGTCGACGTGGGCAGGCACCTTTGAAGGGATTTGCGAAGTACAGAAATCCGTGTATGAATTAATCAATCGGTACAAGGTTATCGACTGCGCCATTTCCACTAAAAACCCGAAAGAATATGAAAAAATCAAAACCGCCGCCGTTGCAGCCGGGAAAAAATACGTCTTTAGCCGCGGCGTGACCCAGCAGCAGTGGGAAGATACGCAGGCAATTCTTGTGAAGTATGCTCAACCAGAGCAGCTGTCAAGATACAGCTGGTGGTACAAACTGGCCTGGGCCGAATCGGACCGCCGCCTGAGGGAAATCGATAAGGCCCTGAAGGCAGGGAAAAGCTGGGACGAGGCCACCGATCCGTACCACCCGAAACACCGGTATAATTGGACGGCCGAGCAGGTGAAGGCAAAATGGTCCGCCGTGCCCCGCGTAAAATGGGACTGGGACGAGGCAACAAGATTAAAGTAAGCAGCCGCCGTAAGCCATAAACAGCATGAACAGCATAAACGTCATAAACATCATGGGGGGCGGGTTTTGTATCCGCCCCTCATATCACAAGCTCGGGTATTGGACTCTGGGAACGGGTTTGAAATCTGCCCCCAATGTCACCAATGCCCATCCAAGCATCCGGGCGCCGGCATTATTATAAATACTTGTAAGGACAGGCTGCAGCGGCGGGGGCAATCCGGATCGGTCCCCATCTTGCCGACATAAACAGAAATACTATGAATTTTAGCTTAAAAGGATAAAATTATGAATGCACTCAATAAATTAGGCAAAGGTATCGATTGGATGACCGGGGCTTACTGTTATCTCGGCATGATCGTGGCATTTGTCATGGGCCTGTTTTTGGCCTTCGAATCCATCGCCTCCAAATTCGGTTTTTCCACCGTCTGGATCATGTGGGGCTGCATCCAGATCATGGCGATTTTGCCGTTTGCAACGACGGCCTACGCCATGCGCCAGTATCAGCACGTCCGCGTGTCTTTCTTCGAAGGCCTCATGCCGCCGCGCACGGCCGTTTATTCGCAGATCTTCGCCTGGACGGTGTTTTTTATGTTCAGCATCATCTGCACGTTTTATCTCTTTTGGTTTACCTGGGATACGTTTAAGGCGGGCGAATCGGCAGGCCAGATCAACGTCCCCATGTGGCCGTTTTTGTTTTCCGCCGCATTCGGCATGCTTCTGCTCGTTTTTCAGACCGCCCGGAGCACTCTGCTCCTGAGGCTGAAATTTACGCCGGATCTGGCGGGGCATAAGACGTTCTTCGGCTCGCCTGTTTTCATTCTCGGGCTCTACATTGCCGCCATTGTATTGACCGTCTGGTATTTTACCATCAATCCCGTCATCGGCGTCTTTCTCATGCTCATCGCTTTTCTGTTTACGGGCATTCCCGTCGCGGCGGCCATCGGCGGCCTCACCATCGTCGCCCTGTTTACCTTCGGCGGCTTTCCCATGCTCAACAGCATCGGCATGAACCTGTACAAGACCATGGAGGAATTCACCTGGTTTGCCTTCCCCCTGTTTGTCATCGGCGGGTTCATGATGCAGCGGGGCACGGCGGCGGGCCTTTTCAAGGTCATGAACGCCTGGATCGGCTGGATACCGGGCGGCGTTGCCGTGGCGGTGATCTGGACGGGCGTTCTTTTGGGCGCCATGCTCGGATCGGTTTTCGCCACCATGGCCCTCCTCATCATCCTGGGGCTGGGCGAACTGGACAAGGCGGGATACCCGCGGAGCATCACATTGCCCATGCTTGGCTCCGCCTCCATTCTGGGGTATCTGATCCCGCCGAGCATCACCTTCGTCGTCCTTGGCGGTTTGACGGACAATTCCATCGGCGCCCTGTTCATGGCGGGCATCGGTCCCGGATTGACCGTGGCCACCATCTTTTCCATCTTCATGCTCTTCTACGGCTTCACCCATCCGAAGCTGGCAAGATATCACAGCACATGGAAAGAGAAATTCACGACCATTCCTCCGAATCTGGTCGCCCTGTCCATTCCGATTCTGATTATCGGGACGATCTCCACGGGCTTCCTGACGCCGACGGAGGCCGCCGCCGTGGCCATGGTTTATATCTGGGTGGTCAATCTGGTCCGCCGGGAGATGAAGTTTTCCATTGCCGATTTCAAGTGGATCTTCAATGAAGGCGCCAACGTCATCGGCTTCATGAGCTTCATCATTATCGGCGCCCTTCTGTCGAAGCTGGCCCTGATGCATTACCATGTGGGCGACGCAATCGTGAGCCTGGTCGACGCGGGCGGCGTCAGCGTGCATACCCTCATGCTGATCGTAACCTTCATCCTGTTCTGCACGGGCTGCATCGGCGAATCCCTGCCCATCATCATCGTCATGATCCCGACGATCTTCCCGGTGCTTTACAGCATGGGCATTCATCCGTGGTGGATCTGCGTCTATATCGTCCTCATGGGCGCCATCGGCGGCCTGACGCCGCCCGTCGGCGGAACCGTCTTTGTCATCTCGGGCATGACCAATACGCCGGTGAACCAGCTCTTCCGGTGGATCGTCCCCTGGGTTCTGCTGTTCTTCGTGGTCATTATTATCCTTTACATCTTCCAGGATCTCGTAACGTATATTCCCATCGCCATGGGATTCTCCCAGCCGCCGGGATTTGGAGGATAATACCATCGCACCCCACGGCGTCGAATTCCCCGGCGTCGAAAAAAATGGCGAAGGCCGGTTGACCACAACCGGCCTTCGCTGCGTTTGCGGGAAGACCGTCGTCCGTCGCCGGGGAAATCGTATTTTTTTCTTGACGCCAATCTCCATCATCCATATCATTCAGGCAAGACCTTTGAAAAACGCCTCTTTTGTCATGGCGAGCGAAGCGAAGCAATCTTAAAAGCGTCCGGCAATTCAAGAGATTTCCGCGGCGCTCTGCGCCTCGCAATGACAGGAAAAACGGAAATTCAAAGCTCTCCGGGCATGTAATGAAAAAATCAATATGTGCGCAGTAATCCGCTTGTTTTTAGACCGCAGGGATGAAAGCGTTTAAGATATACCGGGACCGTCAATATGCAAAGCCGTACGAAAGGGAAATACCGATGCCGTCACTCGAAGACGCCATAGAAATCGCTGTGCAGGCCCATAAAGGGCAGTCGGACAAGGCGGGAGAGCCGTACATCCTGCACCCTTTAAGGATCATGTGCCGCATGGACAATGAAACGGAAAAGATCGTCGCCGTTCTCCACGACATTGTGGAGGATACGCCCTGGACCCTCGACAGGCTCCGCGACCGAGGCTTTCCGGAAGAGATCGTGGACGCCGTGGACGGCCTGACGAAACGCGACGGCGAATCTTACGAGGCCCTGATCGAGAGGGCCTGCGGAAACCCCGTTACAAAAAAAATCAAGATTGCCGATCTGGAAGACAATATGGACGTCCGGCGCTTCGCTCGAATCACGCAACAGGATCTGGAGCGCTTCGCCAAATATCTCCGCGCCTGGCGGACCCTCACGGGGCAAACGGAAAATGAGGCGGCGCCATGATTGTGAAAGACGTTATGCTGACGGACGTCCAGTACGTCACAAGGAGCACGACGCTGTCCGGACTGCTGAAAACTTACGAGCGGTTTCACAGTTTGCCGATGGTGCCGGTCGTGGACGACCGGATGATCCTCGTGGGACGCGTAGCCATCGAAGATTTGATCGGCCTTTTTTCCCCTCAGGGGAGGGACCTGCAGCGGATCCTGTCTTCCCTGCCCTTTGTTCAGCGTGAAGATGAAGACATCTTCGATTCCGACGTGCCGCCGGAAATGGGGTTCCTCGCTATTGTGGATGATTTCATGAATCGCAACGTCGTCTCGATCGCCGAAGATACGACCTTAAAAAAAGCCTACCGGGAATTGACGAAACTTTCCCTGGAAAAAATGCTGGTCGTGAATGCCCGCCGTCAACTTGTCGGCATGATCGGCCTGTTCGACATCATCCGGGCCGTTTTCCGGGAAAAGGGGATTTAAACGGACGCCATCATGAACGATCTTCTCGTCATCGGCCTTATCCTGCTTGCCGGACTCCTGTCGGCTAAACTTTTAAGACTGCTCAAACTGCCCGCCGCAACGGCATATTTGATCCTCGGCATCCTTCTGGGAAAAAGCATTTTTTATATCATACCCGAAACCGTCTTAAACGCATCCGGGCCCGTATCCAACGTTGTCCTCGGCATCGTGGCCTTCACCATCGGCAGAAATCTGAATCGCGAAAACTTTCGCATTCTGGGCAGGCAGGTGATGTGGATTTCCGTCTTCGAATCGGCCGGCTCTTTTCTGGTCATCACGGCGCTGTTTCTGTTGTTCGGACAGCCCATGAGCGTTGCCGTCATTTACGGCGCCATTGCCATCGCCGCAGCCCCCGATGCCGTCCTCATGATTGTCAGGGAATACAAGGCCAAGGGGCCTCTGACCAATGCCCTCCTGGGGGTGGTCGCCGTCAACACGGCCTGGTGTTTCATCGTGTTTTCAATGTCCGTGGCCGTTTCCAAATCGCTGCATCTGCATACGGCCGACGTGATGCTGCTGCCGAAGGTCTTGGGCATTACTCTGATCCACATCATCGGGTCCTTTGTCCTCGGCGCATTTTTGGGCGTTGTCATCATCCGGATCGCTTCCCTCCTGAATGATCTGGAAGAAATCCTGATTCTAACGGTGGGGTTTATTTTCCTGGCCGTGGGCGTTTCCATCCATTTTAATTTATCGGGCATCCTGGCCTGCATGGCCTTCGGGGCAACCCTGACGAATCTGAAAACGCCGACGGAACATTATTTTGAATCCCTGCAGAAAATTGACGGGCTGCTGTTCCTGATCTTCTTTGTTCTGGCGGGGGCAAATCTCGACGTCGCTTCTTTAGGGAAAATCGGCATAATCGGTATTTTATATCTTATTTTCAGGGTTTTGGGCAAGATGGCCGGGGTTTTCATCGGCGGCCGGATTGCCGGCGCCGGCAGGATGATCAAAACATATCTTGGCCTGGGTCTGGCGCCTCAGGCCGGCGTGGCTCTGGGATGCGCCCTCATCGCGAAAACGTCCTTTCCCGACATCGGCCCCATGATACTGAACACGATTATTGCAACGACTGTCGCCTACCAGGTTTTCGGTCTTTTGTTGACAAAATACGCACTCTACAAGGCGGGAGAAATCTGATTTATTCCAATATGATACAAAAATCTTTGCGGCAAATAGGCCCGCAAAAGCGATTTATCTCTTGATTTCATGGCAAAAATTTACCATACTGTCCGCCGGAAGCAACATCACAATAACCATTTTATCAATATAAGAATTAGCAATCGTCTTCCTTAAAACGGGTGACGTAAGTCACAGGGCTGATCGTCCGCTAAAAATAACTTCATCACAATAACCGTCTGGTTTTCAAGCGAAACGCCCTTTCCGTTCCCGGCCCGTGCGCCGTCGTAAATGATGATGGGAGAATAAACGGCATGAAAAGTTCTCTGGACCTCGGATTAATCGGCAACAGCCAGGTTGCCGCCCTGATCGACGCGGCAGGCGAGATCGTCTGGTACTGCCTGCCGCGGTTTGACGGCGATCCGGTCTTCTGCTCGCTGTTGCAGGAACACGAAAGCGGTGAGGGAACAGGGTATTGCGTCGTCGAACTCGCCGATCAGGTCAAAACGGAGCAAAACTATCTGGCCAATTCCGCCGTTCTGGTCACACGCCTCACCGACGCCCATGGCGGCACGGTTGAGATCACCGACTTCGCCCCCCGTTTCCGCCAGTTCGGCAGGATGTTTACGCCCATGATGCTGATCCGGCAGATTCAACGTCTTCAGGGAACGCCCCGCATCCGGGTGCGCATCCGTCCGGCCAGCGACTATGGCCGGGATGCATGCGAACTCACGCACGGCAGCCACCACATTCGCTATGTTTCACCCGGTAGGGTCCTGCGCCTGACCACCGATGGGTCCGTTACCCCCATCCTTCAGGAGCTTCCCTTTTTCCTGGAAGACCGGATTACCCTCATTTTGGGGCACGACGAAACAATTCAGGAAGCCATCCGCCCCCTCGCGCGGCGTTTCCTTCATGAAACCCTGGCATATTGGCGCGACTGGGTCCGCGATCTGGGAATCCCCTTCGAATGGCAGGATGAAGTCATTCGCGCCGCCATTACCCTGAAACTCAACACCTTCGACGACACGGGCGCCATTGTCGGCGCCATGACCACGTCAATTCCCGAGGCGCCGGATTCCGGGCGGAACTGGGATTATCGATACTGCTGGCTTCGCGACGCGTATTTTGTGGTTAATGCCTTAAACCGTCTCGGGACGACCCACACCATGGAGCGTTACCTCCGCTATCTGGTGAATGTGGTTGCCGGCGCCCCGGAGGGCCGCATCCAGCCCGTTTACGGCATTGACGGACGGGGACATCTGGAGGAGCGCGAGGTGGCCACATTGGCGGGATACCGGCAAATGGGCCCCGTTCGGGTAGGCAATCAGGCCTACAAACAGGTCCAGCACGACGTCTACGGATCGGCAATCCTCGCCGTCACCCACTTTTTCTTTGACCAGCGGCTGGTCCAGCAGGGCAATGCCGCCCTTTTCCACCGCCTGGAGCCGCTGGGAGAAGCGGCCATCCGGGTTCACGATGAGCCGGATGCGGGGCTGTGGGAGCTGCGGGATACAAAACGGATTCACACCTTTTCCGCCATCATGTGCTGGGCGGCCTGCAATCGCCTTTCGAGGATTGCTGTTCATCTTGGCCTTGCCGATCGCGCGGCTTACTGGCAGATTCAGGCAGAGCACATCCACACCGTCATTTGCGCCCGCGCCTGGAACGACAGGAAAAAAACCTTCACCGCCGCATTTGAAGGAGAGGCGCTGGATGCCAGTCTGCTTCTCATGCATGATGTGGGTTTTCTTGCCGCGGAGGATCCCCGTTTTGCATTGACCGTCGCGGCCGTGGAACGGGAACTCAAGCAGGGACAGTATATTTTCCGGTATGTTGAGAAAGACGATTTCGGCATTCCCCAAAACGCCTTCATTGTCTGCACCTACTGGTATATCTATGCCCTGACGGCGCTGGGCCGCAACGATGAAGCCCGGCTCCTGTTTGAAGACATGCTGACGCGCCGCAACCGCCACGGACTCATGGCCGAGCATATCGACGTCGGAACGGGGCAGCAGTGGGGCAACTTCGTCCAGACTTACAGCATGGTCGGCATGATCAATGCCGCCATCCGTCTCAGCAAGCGCTGGGACACGGCATTTTAAGGAGGCGTCAGACCATGTTATCCATCAGATCCCTTCGATTGTCCCTGCGTTTTGTCATTCCTCTCGTCATTGCGTTGACCGTCCTGGCCTATGCCCTCGTGCCGCTGGTGGACAATTTGATGCTGCGGTGGTTCGTCCGGGATATGGATATCCGCGCCCAGTTCGTCGCCAATACGCTTCACGACCCCCTGGTAGAGCTTCTGCAGCAGGAAAACCGCTCCAAGATCAATGCCCTTCTGGTCAGGGCTACCCGGGATGAACGTCTGCTGGCAGTCGGCGTCTGTACGACGGAGGGCAAATTGCGTTACCGGACGCGGGCATACCCCGAATCCATCGGCTGTCTGCCGGATACGGCGCCGGGCAAGAAGATCAGCCCCCTTCACCGCCTCCCCCAGGGGGCCGTCCATGTCTCCATAAACCCCATCGAACAGGAAGGGGCTCAAATCGGTTCGCTTATCGTCATTCACGACATGAGTTTTGTTGAACGCCGCAGCACGGACACCCGTAAATACGTCATCATGTTTATCACCCTCTTGGGCGTCATCATTTCCGTCATTACGGTCTTTGTCGCCCAGTTGAGCTGGCGCGGATGGATGGATGGCGTTCGGGCCATGATCCGGGGCGAAGGCATCGTCAAACCTTTTGCACAACCCGCAGTCGCCTCGGAGTTGCAGCCCCTGGCCGGGGATTTACGGCAACTCCTGCGTTCCTACGATGCGGAACGCCGCTTGGCGGATGACGTCACCGTGACCTGGAGCCCAGATTTTCTCCGGAAACTGCTTCACGACCAGCTTGCAGGTGAACGAATCATTGTTGTATCAAATCGGGAACCATATATTCATATCAAAATGCCGGACCGGATCGAGGTTCACCGCCCCGCCAGCGGCCTGGTCACGGCCGTGGAACCGGTTATGCGGGCATGCTCCGGCACATGGATCGCCCACGGCGGCGGTACGGCCGATCGCGAGACAGTGGATCGGAACGACCGCGCCCATGTCCCCCCGGAAAATCCTGAATACGTGCTCCGGCGCATCTGGCTGACCGATGAGGAAGAGACAGGATATTATTATGGGTTCGCCAACGAGGGCCTCTGGCCCCTGTGCCATATCGCCCATGTGCGCCCCATTTTCCGCTCCAGCGACTGGGGGCAATACATCGCCGTCAACCAGCGGTTTGCCGACGCAGTCGCGGCGGAGGCGGCAAGCGACGATCCCGTAGTGCTTGTACATGACTACCATTTTGCCCTCCTGCCGCAAATGATCCGCAAGGTTCTTCCCAAGGCCACGATCATCACATTCTGGCATATCCCCTGGCCAAACCCGGAATCATTCGGCATCTGCCCCTGGCGGGAGGAGCTGCTCAAGGGAATGCTCGGCAGCACCATCCTCGGATTCCACACGCCGTTCCACTGCAAGAATTTTCTGGAAACCGTGGACCGCTACCTGGAAACCCGGATCGAACACGAATCCTCCACCATATCCCGGCACGGTCAACTGACCCTTGTAGAAAGTTATCCCATCTCGATCCAGTGGCCGCCGCCCTGGCAGGAGACGCAACCGCCCGTATCCGAATGCCGGGAGGCCATACGCCGGTCGCTGGGACTTGCCGCCGATCATCTCATCGGTCTCGGCGTCGATCGCCAGGACTACACCAAAGGCATCCTCGAACGCTTCCGGGCCGTGGAAAACATGCTGGAAAATCATCCGGAAATGAGAGGCCGCTTTACGTTCATCCAGATCGCCGCGCCGACCCGTTCGGCCCTCGAGGACTACCAGTTGTTTGAATCCCAGGTGCGCAATCTGGCCGACCGCATCAATGAGCGCTTCTCGACGGGGTCATGGCAGCCCATCTGCCTTAAAGCCGAGCATCACGAACCGGAGGAGGTGAACCGGTATTACCGGGCGGCGGATGTCTGCATGGTGACCAGCCTCCATGACGGCATGAACCTGGTGGCCAAGGAGTTCGTCGCCGCCCGCGACGACGAGCAGGGCGTTCTGATCCTGAGCCAGTTTACCGGCGCGGCGCATGAGCTGCACGAATCGCTCGTTGTAAATCCTTACCACATCGAGCAGACGGCAGAGGCCCTTTATAACGCCCTCGCCATGCCTGATTTCGAGCAGCGGGCACGGATGCGCAGCATGCGCACTCTGGTGCGGGATTTCAACGTCTATCGCTGGGCGGGCAGAATGCTTCTCGATGCGGCCCGCATCAGACAGCGGGAGCGCCTGGCTGCGCGCATCGGCCGAGATTTATAAAAAAAGAAAAAACGTTGAATCAATAATCATCAATTTTTTATCCATCATGGCAGACCGTTTAAGCGTAATCCAATTGATAAAAACGCTTATACCATCACCATGACCCTTCGGGGTGCCGTAAGGCATGGACAAAACGACAAAGGAGGGAACGATGAAACACAAAAACAACGAAGAAAAAAAACCCAAATTTGCCGTACTCGGCGCCGGACACGGCGGTCTTGCTATGGCCGGTCATCTTGCAATCATGGGATTTGAAGTTTCCCTTTACAATCGGGGCGAAGAGAGGCTTTGGGGCGTGGCGGCCCGCGGCGGCATTGATATTGTGGGGGAGGTTGAGGGATTCGGTAAAATACCCATCGTCACCATCGACATCGAGAAAGCCATACATGATGCCGATTTAATCATGGTGGTTGTTCCGGCCACCGGCCATCGGTATATTGCCGAACAATGCGCGCCCTATCTCAAGGATAATCAGATTGTGATATTGCATCCCGGCAGGACATTCGGCGCCATCGAGTTTCGTCAGGTGCTCATCGAAAAAGGATGCACTGCAGACGTCATCATCGCCGAGGCCCAAACCTTTCTTTATGCGTCACGGGTCATTGATCCCGGTCAGGCAAGGATATTCGGCATAAAAAATTCGATCCCCGTGGCTTCCATCCGGGCGCACCTTATTCCCAAGGTCCTGTCCCGTCTGCGCATGGCCTATCCCCAGTTCGTGCCCGGCGATAATGTCTTCAAAACGAGTTTCGACAATATCGGGGCCATATTCCATCCGACGCTGTGCGTTCTTAATGCCGGATGGATCGAAAGCGAAACGGAGTTCCAGTTCTATCTACACGGGGCCAGTCCATCCGTCTCACGCGTTCTGGAACTCGTCGATGCAGAGCGGATCAAAGTTGCCGAGACGCTGGGCATCCGGGCCATGAGCGCCAGGCAGTGGTTATATATTGCTTACGACTCCGCCGGATCCGATCTCTATAACGCCATTCGGGTCACTCCGGGCTATCGCGGCATCATGGCGCCGACGAATCTGCAGATGCGGTATATCAGGGAAGACGTCCCGGCCAGTCTGGTGCCCATCGCCTCTCTCGGTAAAATGCTCGGCGTGAAAACGCCCGTTATGGATTCCATCATCACCATCGCTTCCGCCATCAATCAGTGCGACTACTGGGCGGAAGGCAGAACCGTGGAAAGACTCGGCATTCAAAACATGAGCCTGAGGGAACTGCGGCTGTTCGCCATCGGAGAAACATCGGCCGGCGATAATCAGGTGCAGGATACGGCGTGGTCTTTTCTGAAAGGAGAAGGAAAATAATGAAAAAAAAGAAAATCCTCGGCGCCGCCGTCGGCACCTGCGTCCATGTGGCCGGTCTGCATCATTTTCTCAAACTTGCCGAAGCGGAAGGCTTTGAAACTTTCTCTCTCGGACCGGCCGTCTCCATCGAACGCCTTGTGGATGAGATCCGCAAGCATCAGCCCGATATGATCGCTTTGAGCTACCGACTGACGCCGGAGGTCGCCGCCCGTCTGTTCGATGAATTAAAAGCCGCCCTCCCCGCAGCCGGGCTGTCGGGCATTGAAATGATCTTCGGCGGCACGCCGCCGGTGGCCGAAGCGGCCCGGAACGCCGGCCTGTTTGCAAAGGTTTTCGGCGGTCAGGAAACGCTTGACGAGATTAAGGCTTTCCTGCGCGGCGGCGCGGGCAAGTCCGCTGATGAATATTTTCCCCATGATCTCGCCGGCAGAATCGAGCAGAAGTACCCCTACCCCATTATCCGGCATCATTTCGGCCAACCGACACTCCGTGAAACCGTCGCCGGCGTGAAAACCATCGCCGAAGCGGGCGTCATCGACGTGATCTCCCTGGGACCCGATCAGAACGCCCAGGAGCACTTTTTCCACCCGGAGGAAATGGACCATGCCCAGGACGGCGCGGGCGGCGTTCCGCTCCGCCGGCCTGAAGACATGGAGGCCCTTTATGAAAACTCCCGGTGCGGCAATTACCCGTTAATGCGCTGCTACAGCGGGACGCGCGACCTGATCCGCTGGGCGGAGATGAGCGTCGCCGCCATCCATAACGCCTGGGGCGCCATTCCGCTTTGCTGGTACAGCATCATGGACGGCCGGTCCCAGGTTCCGCTGGTCGAGGCCATTGCAGAAAAGCTGTCGGCCATTCGCTGGTATGCCGAGCGGGGAATCCCTGTGGAGGTGAACGAATCGCATCAGTGGAGCCTCCGGGACGCCCATGATTCCCTGGCCGTGGCCACGGCCTTTCTTGCGGCATACAACGCCAGGAAGGCCGGCGTCCGCCGCTATGTCTCTCAATACATGTTCAATACGCCGCCGGGAACGTGGCCGAATATGGATATCGCCAAGATGATGGCCAAAAATGAACTCATCGAGTCCCTTCAGGATGATGCCTTCACGGTCTATCGTGAAGTCCGGGCGGGCATCGCCCATTTTTCGCCCATCCCGTCTGTGGCAAAGGGACAAGTGGCGGCTTCCGCTGTTATCAGCCTGGCTTTAAAACCGCATATTCTGCACGTCGTCGGTTTCAGCGAAGGCGATCATGCCGTGAATCCGAAGGAACTGATCGAGAGCTGTGAGATCATCCACGGCGTTCTGAGCAATTGTCTTTACGGCCTGCCCGCCATGGAAGCGGATCAACGCATCCGGGAACGAAAGGAAGAATTGATTTCCGAAGCCCGGACGCTGCTTGAAGCCATCAATCAATTCGGAGCGGCTGTAAGCGCCGATCCCTGGAGCGATCCGCGGGTATTAACGGGCGCCATCGAAAATGGCCTGCTTGACACGCCCCATTTCCGCGGCAACCCGCACGTCTGCGGGAAAATTCTCACGCGCCTCATCGACGGGGCGTGGTATGCCGTCGATGAAAAAACGGGGGAACCGATCAGAGAAAAAGAGCGGACGGAGAAAATTTTAATGCAACGGTAAAAGGAGGTTAAGATGTCGGGAATCGCAGGAATAGCAAAGACAGGAGAAAAAAAGACCGTAGGCGCCATGCTGGATAAAATCGCCCATCGGGGACGGACGGGGCGTGGGATCACGGAGACAGCGAATGCCACCCTCGGCGCTGTCTGGCCCGAAGTCCAGAAAGACGCCGCCCATAAGCTGCAACAGGAAAAGGCCGCTTTCGACAGCGGCGGACCGGGGCGTTTGGCGGCAGCGCAGGAAATCGAGGGATCCCTTAGCCTGACGCGGGATGACCTGGGCGTGGCCCCGCTTTATTACGGATTCGACCCATCCGGGGCCCTCTGTTTTGCCTCCGAAGTCAAGGCCCTCATCCCTTTTGTTCGCCATGTTCTGGAACTGCCGCCCGGTCATCGGTATGAAAAGGACGGTCTTGTCAAGTATTTCACCCTGCAAAAGCTGCCAACCGTCGCAGACCCGCCGGATGTCATCGCAAACAACCTCAAAGGCGTTCTTTCGTCGGCCGTCGGTGCATGCATCACCCGCGACGATGTCGCCGGATCATGGCTTTCCGGAGGTCTTGATTCCAGCGTTCTGGCTGCCCTGGCAAAAAAGAACGTCAGGAAGCTCTATACCTTCGCCGCGGGGTTTGCGGGAGCGCCGGATCTTGAATACGCGCGGGAAGTCGCCCGTTTCATCGGCTCGGAACACCGTGAAGTCATTGTTGACGTAGCGAAGTTGCTTGATTGCCTTCCCTCCGTCATTTATCACCTCGAATCGTTCGATGCCCTTCTTGTCCGGTCGAGCACGACAAATTACCTGGTGGCGAAACTCGCCGCCGATTACACGGGCGAGGTTTTCTCCGGCGAGGCCGGCGATGAATTGTTCGCCGGTTATGAGTATCTCAAGGGCCTGGATGCATCGGTCATCGCCGATGAACTGATCGATATTATCGGCCGGCTGCACAACACGGCCCTGCAGCGGGTCGATCGCAGCGCGTCTGCCCACGGCACCCTCGCCCATACGCCCTTTACGAATCCCGACGTCCTTGCCTATGCGCTCAGCATACCGACGGAGTATAAACTTCGAGGGGGTGTGGAGAAATGGATCCTGCGGGAAGCCATGGCGGGAGAACTCCCCGAACGGGTCCTCCGGCGAACCAAGGCCAAATTCTGGGAAGGGGCCGGCGTTGTCGATCTCCTGGCGCAGCATGCGGAATCCGCCGTTACGGACGGCGACTTCCTGCGGGAGCGGACGCTGCCCAACGGCTGGGTGATCAACACGAAGGAGGAATTGATGTACTACCGGATTTTTCGGGAACACTTCGCCGATGCGGATGATCTCAACTGGATGGGAAGGACAAAGGGTGCGCCGGTTCAATAACATGACCAAATCGCCCGTCCCGGCGCTCAGAGAAAACAAAACCTTGCCGCCCGTTGTTGCTGCGCAAGGCCTGTACGCGATAGGATGATTTATGTCGATCATTATTGAAAACATCTTCCACGACTACCTGCTCCTGTTTGCCATGGTCAACGCCGTCGGCAACCTGCCCATATTTGCCGATCTGACGTGCGATATGGATCGGAAGACGCGCAATGATGCATTTCGCATCGCCGTCGTCACGGCGGCCTCCATCGTCATATCCTTTGCCTTCATCGGCGACTGGATGCTCCGGCAGGTTTTTGTCGTGGACACCGCGTCTTTCAAGATTGCCGGGGGCGTCCTTGTTTTTGCCGTCGCCGCCCGCGGCATGATCCTGGGACCCCGTCAGTTGTCGGGAACGAATCAGGCCTATGATAACATTGCTGTTTTTCCTATGGGATTTCCCTATCTGGCGGGGCCGGGCACCATCGTCACGACCATTCTTCTTTTCCAGTCGGGCGGCAGTCTTGTGACCGCAACGGCGGCCCTAATCGTTTATCTCACGATTCTTCCCATCCTGCGTCTTGTGCCATACGCTGAGCGGGCTCTGGGTCGAATGGGCATGCTTGTCCTCTCCCGGATTCTTTATATTTTCATCTGCGCTAAAGCCGTCACATTCATGATGGACGGTCTCCGTTCGTGGCTGGCCGTCCCGACCCTGTGAAAATGTGAAACCCGCTGCATTCCGGGATAATGGCTTGCAAAAGGTACGCCGAGGCAAAACATGATGGATGTTCACATGACGCGTACAGGCGGACAAACGAAGGACAGCATTTCAAAATTCGGTTACGCAGGGTCATCTCGAACAGATTGAGACATTTGACGAGACTTAAATAGGAAACAGGTCTCTCCCTTCAGTCGATATGACACAGAAATCACGAAAATTAAATACGAAGGACATACGATGAACTGGTATCAACGTAACACAGAGGCCGTAATCCGGGAAACCGGTACCCGCCCGGAGGGTCTGACGGCCGGCGAGGCGGCGGAGCGGCTCGTGAAATACGGCCCCAACAGGCTGCCGGAGGAAGAAGGCGTCAGCCGCATGAAAATTTTTTTCCATCAGTTCAAAAGCCCCCTCATCTACATCCTGCTCGCGGCGGCGGTCGTGACGGCCATCCTTGCCGAATATATCGATACGGGCGTCATTGTTGCCGTTTTGATCATCAATGCCGTGGTCGGGTATTTCCAGGAATACAAGGCCGAGACAAGCGTGCGGGCCCTGCGGAACATGATCGTGCCCAAAGCCCGCGTGGTCCGGGAGGGGAAGGAAACGGAAATTCCCAGCGAAGACCTGGTGCCGGGAGACATCGTACTGCTGGCGTCGGGGGCGAAGGTCCCTGCCGATCTGAGGCTCCTGGAGGTGACGGAACTGAAGGTCGAAGAGGCGGCCCTGACGGGGGAATCCATCCCGGTGGAAAAGACCGTGGCGCCCGTCGGCGAAGAAAATCTCACGGCGGGGGATCAGACGAACATGGCGTTTACGGGAACCATCGTCCTGACGGGCCGCGCCCGGGGCGTCGTCGTTGAAACGGGCTTGAAAACCATTTTGGGCGGCATCGCACGGGCCGTGAAGGGGCTTGCCGTTTCTGAAACGCCCCTTCAGCTCAAGATCGCCAAATTCGCTCAATTCATCGGCCTTCTGGTTCTGGGCAGCGCAGCCGCCATCATCGCCCTCGGTTTTATTCTCGGCATGGCCGTGGCGGATATTTTCACCATTGCCGTCGCCGCGGCGGTGGCCGCCGTCCCCGAGGGGCTGCCCATCGTCGTCACCGTCACCATGGCCATCGGCATCAGCCGCATGGCCAGGCGAAACGCCGTCATGCGGAAAATCTCTTCCGTCGAAACCCTGGGAAGCACCACGATCATCTGCTCCGACAAAACGGGCACCTTGACAAAAAATGAAATGACCGTCAAGGCCCTGTTCGACGGGAAGCAGGCCTACGAGGTCACGGGGGCGGGCTACGACGGGGAAGGAGAAATCCTGCACGACTGGGAAGCGGCGGACGAAGCATCCCTGTGGGATATATGCCGTCTCCTCAGGATCGGTCTTTTGTGCAATGAATCACAGATGGTGGAGGCCGACGGACATCTTAGCGTGGACGGCGATCCGACGGAAGGGGCCTTGATCGTGTCGGCCATGAAGGCCGGTCTTAATATGACGGAAGAACAAAAGAATCATCCCCGGGTCGGGATGATCCCTTTCGAATCGGAGCGTGGCTTCATGGCAACCCTTCATCGACAGGATGAAAAACTGATGGTGTTTGTGAAAGGGGCGCCGGAAAAAGTTCTGGAGATGTGCGACCGGTCGGCCGACAGCAGCAGCCTCGACAAGGAGAGGATTATAAAGACTTCCGAGCGGTTCGCCGCGGACGGCCTGCGGGTTCTCGCTATGGCCTATCGGGAATTGCCGGGCGGAAAAGCGCCGACGCCTTTTACCCACGAAACCCTGGGGCATGATCTGGTTTTCGCGGGGCTTCAGGGAATGATCGATCCGCCCCGCCCCGAGGCCGTTGAGGCGATTGCCGGCTGCAAGGCGGCGGGCATCCGTGTTGCCATGATCACGGGGGACCATGCCGTGACAGCGGCGGCCATCGGCAAAACAATGGGCATAGGCGACGGTAAGGCGACGGTACTGACAGGCCGACAGGTGGAAGAAATGGATGATGCGGCCCTTTATAACCGCGTCCAGGAGACGTCGGTCTATGCCCGTGTTTCTCCGCAGCACAAGCTGCGGATCGTCCAGCAGTATATGCGCCACGGGGAAATCGTGGCCGTCACGGGCGACGGCGTCAACGACGCCCCGGCCCTGAAGGCCGCCCATATCGGCGCCGCCATGGGGAAGGGCGGTACGGACGTGGCCCGCGAGGCGGCGGACATGGTGCTGACGGACGATAATTTCGCCAGCATCTTTCACGCCGTAGAGGAAGGCCGAATTGTTTTCGACAACATTCGGAAGGTAACCCTGTTCCTCATTCCTACGGGACTGGCCGCCATCCTGTCCATCCTCATCGCCATGGCCCTCGATATTCCCGTGCCCTACGTGGCGGCCCAACTGCTCTGGATCAACCTGGTGACCAACGGCCTCCAGGACGTTGCACTGGCCTTTGAACCGGGCGAGGCGGACATCATCAGGCGAAAACCGAGAAAAACCGGCGAGGGCATCATGTCGCGTCTCATGTACGAACGAAGCCTCCTGGTCGGCATCATCATTTCCGTGGGCGTTATTTTCACTTTTTATTGCGCCATTGAGGAGGGCGCCTCCGTGGAACACGCCCGGACGGTGGCCATGACGACCATGGTCCTGTTTCAGTTTTTCCAGGCCTGGAATTGCCGTTCCGAGACCCGTTCCGTCTTTGCGATGAACCCCTTGGGAAACGCGTTTCTTTTCTTCAGTATGATCGCCGCCTTTATCGCCCAGATCGCCGTCGTCTACTGGGCGCCCTTACAGTGGATCTTCCGAACCGATACCCTGTCGGCCATGGAATGGGCGAAGATCGCCTGCGTGGCCCTGACGGTGGTCGTTGCGGTGGAGATCGACAAATTCATCCGGCGGCGGCGGAATTCGCCGGCCTGACCGTTGTCTTCGACGTCCGGAGCCCCTGAAGGATATATTGAGCGGCTTTTCCATCGACATGAAGGGTCCTGCCGCGGAAAAACGGTGCGGATGCTGATGCAAAAACGGCAAATGACGGCGGAATAATGTGTTGGCCGTCCGGGCGGAAATTCTATCGGACAGAGGAGACGGATTGCGTATCAAACCCCGGATAAACAATGCGTTGGTGATAATAATTCAAGAGTGTCTCCAGAAAACTGAATGCAATATGGTCGATTTCGGCCAGGGTAATATCACATTCCGAAAACTGGCCGTCTCCGGCCACATCCCCGATGACGCTTTGAATCAGGTTTAGCATCGTCTCCCGTGAATGATCCGTAAGCGTTCGTGAAGCGGCCTCTATGCTGTCGGCCAGCATGAGGATGCAGGCGGCCTTTGTTTGCGGTTTGGGTCCGTCGTAGCGAAAGGCCTTTTCCGGACAATCCACTTCCGGATTGTTAGCCTGCCCCTTGGCTTTTTCATAGAAATAATAGATTCGTCGCGTACCGTGGTGCTGAATAATAAGATCGACGATGGCGGGGGGAAGCTTTGCCTCTGCCGCAATCCGTGCGCCCTGTGTCACATGCGCTTTCAACAGGGCGACGCTTTTGTCCGGGCTGATGGCGTCATGGGGATTGAATTGTCCTTGATTTTCCTTGAAATATTCGGGTTGCAGGGTTTTGCCGATGTCATGGTACAGACTTGCAACCCGCAAGAACAGGGGGTTTTGCCCAATCACTTTGGCGGCGCCTTCGCACAGCGTCCCAACGGCGATACTGTGGTTGTAAGTGCCCGGCGCTTTGACGATCAATTCCCGCACAAGAGGCAGATTCAAATTGCTCATCTCGGACAGGCGTATTTCCGTGGTGACCATGAACAGGTACTCGAACAGGGGAAGCGTAAACATGATAAAGAAGGCCGTCAGCGGACCCGATAAAAAGGCCAATACGGCGCCAAAGCCAAGGTCGATGAAATCCACATGTTCCTGTTGCACCAACTGCAGAAGCAAGAACAGGACAATGGCGGCAAACCCCAGTTTAAATCCTGCCCAGATGATGCCGACCCTCAGGACAACGGCTTTTCTCATCAACAAAATGCCGATCAGTCCGCTGAGCAGCACATAAAATAATTGCGGAAAATTAATGGTGATGGATTGTCCGACCAGAACGGAGAACACAAGGACAAAAAGCAGAGCGCAGGATTCTCCGGCAAGAAGCGCTGCGAGCATGGCACCATAAGCAAAGGGCAAGACATAAAGAAAGTAGGCCTTGTCGTTGAAGGGAGGGGCCAAAAAATTCTGGCTTAAGGACTGGCCGATAAACCACAGCGCTTGAAGCAGCAGAATATTCACGATAAGACAGATGAGGCAAAAAAAGGCCAGGCGGTAATAATCCCATTGCCCTCTCGGAACAAAACGCAGCAGGAATATAAAGATGAACAGCGTAAACGAGATAAGCAATCCCATGCCGACGATTCGCGTCGTATGCGATACCCCTTTCGATACGCTCCTTATGGCGTCAAGCTGAACGATCTGCATCGGGCCGATTTCATCGCCCCGGCGGATGATCACCTTGCCTTTTTTCAATTGCCGTAAAACCGGATCCACATTGCCCGCATCCTCATCCTGTCTGGCGACGGTCATGGCTGCGTCAAAGCTCAGATTGGGAACAATGATGCCGTCCAGGATACGCCGGATATGGGGCTTCCACGAATCGGAAATACCGGGATCCTTTATTGCTTTCTGATAGATGCTCTCTCTTGTCTGCCTGAGAGTCTTTATTTGCTCCAGAGAAACCGCTGCCGACTTTCCCGTTGCGACGTCGGCGGCATAAACCGTTGCATTTGCCTGCAAGCCTGAAAGCACGCTGTCTTCGGCAGCGACAAACGACGGATAGCTCTGTTTTACAAGCTTTTCGATCAGGGTTTCCAGGACAGGGCTAAAATTCTCCTGCACCAGAAAAGACATCAAGTCATCCATGGGCGGTGAGACGCCCATATTCTCAATAATATTATTGATGTCTTTGCGGACGCCGGGGGACAGGGACTGATATGAAGGTTTTCGTGTTCGTTTGATGACGGTTTCCTGTTCGACCACGTTCCTGCATCGGGCAAATGCGTCTTTCAATCCCGATAATATTTTATTCCTAACCGCGGGATCATGACGATAAACGGGCAATGATTTTTCTCTTGCCTCAATCTGCCTTGCTCTGGTCGCTCCTTCATCTTTGATCAACAGATCGGAAGAAACGATGACATCCTTGCGGGCAATATCGCCGACGCCATATCCGGGAATATCCATGCGAAAATAACCGGAGGAAAAAAAGCTGATGAAAAAAGACATGGCGATACAAAAAGCGTACAGGGCCAGTGTCTGCGGTTCGTTATAAGGTTCCCGATCCGTTCTTGCCGGCTCGCGTACGGCAATATTTTTTATCCATTTCAACACATTCATAATTTCGACGCTCGGTTAAACAGTTCCAACACGGGGCCGAGTATATGAACATTCATCCCCGGTGTCAACGGAATATGCCGCCACGGAACATGACCGTCTCGCCGCTGCATGATGTTCGTAAATCCGAAAAAAAACAATAATCTGCGGCAGAGATGCCATCTTTTTTTCTGTTTTTTCTTGACACCGTCGCCCCATACCGATAATTTACGCAACAAAATGCCGACTCTTTCTCCGGGAGGAACCGCTTGATGGGAAAGAAAATTCTTTATCTGCCGGTTGTGATTTTCCTTGCAGGCGTCTTTTTCGTCTATCACATCACATCAAAGACATCACCGGATAACGCACGGCAAACCTCCGTCGAAACCCCGGGGCCGAAGGTCATCAGCAGCAACATAGAACCCGGCGAAACGCTCAGCGCCGTTTTTCAAAAACACGGCCTTAACATGGATGAGCTGTTCGCCATGAAGCAGGCCGCCGCCGCCGTTCACCGGCTGCGGCAGGTCCACCCCGGCAAGCCCTACCGTTTTATTCTGGACGACAATGACAGCGTCCGTTCCTTTACATACGCCATAAACGACAACACCACCCTGAAAATTGAGCGGGGGGAAACCGGCTTTTCGGCAAAAAAATGCGAGGTCCCCTATGAATCGCGCATCCTCACCGTCGGCGGCGCCATCGAGGACAATCTGATGTCGGCCGTCGGCAGTGATCGGGATGATGTCCTGCTTGCTTTGCAAATCTCGGATATTCTGGCCTGGGATATCGATTTTAATACGGACCTGCGCGCGGGAGACACATTCCGGGTCATCGTTGAGGGTTTGTATCTTGAAGATGAATTCAAGAAATACGGGAAAATCCTTGCTGTCGAGTTTGTCAATGATTCCGGAAAACATGCCGCTTACCTTTATGAGACAGACGGCAGACGCGATTATTACAACGCCGCCGGAAAATCGGTGAGAAAGGCTTTTTTAAAAGCGCCTCTGAGCTTTCGCAGAATCAGTTCCTCATATTCCAAATCGCGCCTTCACCCGATTTTAAAAATATACCGGCCCCATCACGGCATAGACTATGCCGCCCCGGCAGGAACACCCGTCAATGCAACGGCGGACGGCAGAATTCGATTTTCCGGTCATAAAGGGGCTTACGGTAAACTGGTCATTATCGCACACCACAATGGTTTGACCACGTATTACGGACATCTTTCCCGGATCGTTAAAGGGATGAGAACGGGCAAAAAGGTTCAACAAGGCGATCTTATCGGCTATGTCGGCAAAACGGGGCTGGCCACCGGGCCGCATCTGCATTATGAAATGCGGCAGAACAACCGGCCGGTCAATCCGAAAAGGTTCAGGATAGATGCGGGCAAATCAGTGCCTGAGGGCCTGATAGCTCAGTTCAAAGAGGCAACCGCCCTTTTTGATCGCACATTCGCAACAGCCGTTTTTTATGAAACAAAAAACGTTGAAGGCAAAAAGAACGCCAGGGCTTTTGCCGTACGGACAGATGATTTATCAGGCGTGAATTAGTCCGGCGCCGGATTCCGGCAAGGGGACGACGTGCCTACAGGGCGCATACGGTCTGCTCCTGAACACATCGAACATACATCATCACTCAAATTATGAGCTTTCAAGTTACCGTTTTCCCCGCTGTTCAAAATATGGACGAGCCGGCCTGCCATGTTTCCCGAAAAACGCTATGCGGCGCCGGACACATGGCCTGCCTTCCCTTTATTTCATATTGACAGGGTGCGCCTGCTGAAGTAATTACAGTCCGGCAGAAATGAATAGCCTAAGGACATCTTCATGATCTATCTGTTCAGCGACGCCGGCCTTTCGGCGCTCCGGCGTTTTATCAATTCCTCAACCCTTTGCGCCTTCGACCTTGACGGCACGTTGGCGCCCATTGTGCCCGAACCGGACGGGGTTTTGGTTCCGGAAGACATCCGCACCGGCCTGATCCGTTTAAACGGAATAGTTCCCGTCGCCGTCATTACGGGCCGCGCCCGCTCGGACGCCCAAAAACACCTCGGATTTCCCCCCCGTTTCATCATCGGCAACCACGGCGCGGAAGGGTTGCCCGGCCTTGAGCAACAGGAGAAGCCGTTTTACGATCAATGCCTGGCCTGGCAGCGGCAGTTGGAAAACCTCCTGCCCGACGCCGCCTACCGGGGCATCCTCATAGAAAACAAGGGGGCGTCGCTTGCGCTGCACTACAGAAAAGCCGCCGACCGCGGCGGGGCGATCCGTAAAATCATGGAAATTATAGATAAATTGGAACCTTCACCCCGGCGCATTTCGGGTAAGTATGTTGAAAATATCCTGCCCCGCGGCGCCCTCAATAAGGGGGACGCCGTCCTGCGGCTCATGCATCATGCCGGTTGTTTGAGGGCGATTTTTGTGGGGGACGACGTCACGGATGAGGATGTGTTTCGCCTGGCCGATGGCCGCATCTTCGGAATCCATGTGGGCTGCGAAGGGATCAGCGCCGCGGGGCACTGTCTTTCGGACCAAAGGGAACTTGCGGCCCTGCTTCATGAAATGATCCGGTTGATCGCTTCTTCGGGGGATGCAGACAACGAAAAGAACCGGGCGTAAGACGCCCCGTTTGGCGATCAGGAAAAGAAGCCTGAACGCACGCCGCCTCATCCGGATCACGGATGCCTCCCTGACCGGATCATGCTTGCAGAAACCGGAATCGACAGGACATTGCTTTTATCGATCCGGAGAGGACATCACGTAAAATGGAATCCTTTTTCCCGGAACAGCCTCAGGCAGACATCCACGACCGCCGAATCATAAAGGATGCCCCTGTTCTTTTCGATCTCCTCCAGGGCCAGATCGACCCCGAATGCCGGGCGGTAAGGACGGTGGGAGGAGATGGCTTCAACGACGTCGGCCACGGCGAGGATACGGGCCTCCGGTAAAATGTCGTCCCCCGACAACCCTTGGGGATACCCGGAGCCGTTCATCCTTTCATGATGCTGAAGAACGATCTGCGCCAAGGGCCAGGGGAAATCGATGTCTTTCAAGATGTCGTAGCCGATCTGAGGATGGACCTGAACCAGCTTGTATTCAATATCGCTTAATTTGCTTGTCTTACTGAGTATGGAAGCGGGGACGGAAATTTTCCCCAGATCGTGGACGTTGCCGGCCATGCGCAGGCCGTCCGCCTGGTCGGCGGAAAGCCCCATCTCCTGGGCGATGGACCGGGCCAGCTCCGCCACCCGCCGCTGGTGGCCGGCGGTATAGGGGTCCCGCGTCTCTACCGTCATGACCATGGCCTGGATGATGCCGCCCATGGCCTTGTGCAGCTTTTCCATCGCCTCCTTGCGGGCGGTGATGTCTTCTACCGTGCCTTCATAATAAAGGACATGCCCCTCCTTGTCGTAAACGGTCCGCAAATTCAAGGAACCCCAACGGGTCGTGCCGTCTTTTCGTCTGAATTGGGTTTCAAATCCTTTGATCACCCCTCCCAAACCGGCGAGGGCCTGATTATAGGCTTCAGCGTCTATGGGAGGCACAAACAGCTGTTTTCCCATGTCCGTGATTGCGGCGATAAATTCCTCGGAGGAGTCATAACCATGATATCTGGCCACCGCTGTATTGGCCATCCGGAATTTCCCGTCGGGGGTGGACTGAAAAATGCCTTCCACGGCATTCTCAACTATGGACCGGTATTTTTCCTCGGCCTGACGCAGCGCCTCGTCCGCCTGCTTGCGTGCCGTGATGTCGCGCAAAATGCCTTGAACGATCTTTCCCCCGGATAATTCGATCATCGTTCCGGCGATGTCAACGGGAATCAATCGCCCGTCCTTTCTCCATATGTTAATGTCATAAACGGCATTTAATTCACCCTGGGCAATTTTTCTGAAGGCGTCCATGGCTTTTCCCAGGTCTTCCTGCGGATGAAGCTGCGTGATGTTCATGCCGTGCAATTCATCCTGCCCGTAACCGAGCAGTTCCTCCGCCCGGTCGTTGACCTCCAGCAGATTCCCCTCCATGTCGGCAATCAGGATGGCATCGCTTGCATTATCCATCAACCTGCGGTATCTTTCTTCGCTCTTACGCAGGGCCTCCTCGGCCTGTTTGCGTTCCGTAATATCGCTTAAGGTGCCGACCAGACGATAGGCCCTCCCGTTACGGTCATACAGCACCATCCCGGAACTCCGGACATGGAGGATATGCCCTTCCTTGTTGATCAACCGGTATTCTTGCCGATACCGTCCTCCCGCCCGCCTCTGCTGCCGGGCCGCCGTTTCGACCCGTTCCCTGTCCTCCGGATGAATAAAGCTTCCGTAGGCTTCAACCGTGCCGGGAATCTCGCCCAAAAGATGCATGATCCGCTCGCCCGCATCGCCAAACCATTCATATCGGGATGTTCTGACGTCAATCTCGAAAATCATATCGTTGGCGCTTTCGGCGGCAAGGCGGAAGCGCTCTTCGCTGTTTTGCAGGGCCGCCTCGGCCTGTTTGCTTTCCGTGATATCGCTCAGGGTTCCGATCCATCGATAGGCCCTCCCTTGGTCATTATATAAGCCCTTTCCGGCACCGAGGAAATGGAGAATCTGACCTTTTGTGTTGATCACCCGGTATTCTTCCCGATATTGTCCCCCTTCGCTCAAATGCCGGCTGGTTGCCTTTTTAACGCGATCAATATCATCGGGATGAATAAAGCGCCGAAAGTCGGCAACCGTGGCGGGGGCCTCTCCCAAAAGTTGAGCGAGTCTTTTTGGGGCATCGCCGAACCATTCATACCGACCTGTTTCACCGTCGATCTCGCAAATAATGTCGTTGGAGCTTTCGGCGGCAAGGCGGAAACGCTCCTCGCTGATTCGCAGGGCTTCTTCCGCCTGCTTACGTTCCGTGATGTCGGTAACGGTGCCGATCCATCGATACGCCCTCCCTTCACTGTCTCTGAGAGTGGTCGCAGCGCCCCGAAGGTGGAGGGGTTTTCCTTCCGCGCCGGTGGCCCGATATTCAACTAAATACTTTTCCCCTTCCCGCAAATGGTCTCTGATTGCCTTTCTGACGAGTTCATAGTCCTCAGGATGGGTATATCTGTCAAAGTCTCTGGCCGTCTCGGGCACTTCCCCTAAGAGCTGAATGAGCCTGGGAGCGGCATCGCCGAACCAATGAAACCGACCTGTTTCAAGATCACACTCGTAAACAAAATCGCTGGTGCTTTCGGCGGCCAGGCGAAAAAGTTCTTCACTGGTGCGCAGGGCCTCCGCCGCCTGTTTGCTCACCGTGATATCAGTTAAGGTGCCGATCCACTTATAGGCCCTCCCTTCGCTATTCCGCAAGGCCATTCCGGCGTCCCGGAAATGAACGGTCGTCCCTTCCTGATTCACCATCCGGTATTCCATCAGATATTTCTCCCCATCCCGCAAATGCTTCCGGATAGCCTGCCTGACGCGATTACGGTCCTCGGGATGGATGAATTTGTCCAAAGCTTCAGGCGTTTCGGGAATTTCCCCGAAGAGTTGCATGAGTCTCAGGGCGGCGTCGCCGAACCACTCGAATCGGCCCGTTTCGATGTCGCACTCGGAAACAAAATCGCTGGTGCATTCGGCGGCGATGCGAAACCGCTCTTCGCTTTTTTGCAGGGCCTGTTCCGTTTGCCGGATCTCTGTAATATCACGGGTAATGCCGCGGAAACCGACGGGATTTCCGGCCGCATCCCTTATCAGGACGACGGAGGTTTCGATGGCCTTTTTCTCGCCTGCTTTGGTAATCACGTCGTACCGTACGCCTTTGGATGATTCCCCGGTGCGGTAAACCCTGTTAAATACCCGGAATATTATTTTAGCGTTCTCCCCATCGGCATATTGGCGGTAACCCATGCCCATCAATTCCGCCCTTGAGTATCCTAACTGCCGTATGAGTCCTTCATTGAAAAAGGTCAATCTACCGGCCAGATCCGTTTCATAAAAACCGTCTTCTATCGTTTCAACAATGGACCGGTATTTTGCTTCGCTCTCCCGCAATGCAGCCCGAATCTGAACCGTGTCCGTAATGTCGCGGATGATCATGGAAGTTCTGGGCTGCCCGTCCTCCCCAAGATACACAGCAGACGTCACCTCGCCGGGGAATGGCCGGCCGTCGCCCCGCAGAAGGGTGAGTTCCCCTCTGAATCTTCCGGTCCGATCTCTCTCATGAAGGGCCGCATCTAATCGCGGATCGTTCTGATCGATAATCCCGTTTCTGCCTATCTTGACGATTTCATCTTCCGTGCGCCCGAACATCCGGCAGGCGGCGGGATTGGCCCGGAAAATTCGGCCGTCGGGAGCAGTCAGCAAAATGGCGTCCGCGCTGTTCTCGAAAAGGGAACGATAACGCCCCTCCGACTCCGTGAGCGCCTCCTCAGCCTGTTTGCGCCCCGTAATGTCCTGTGCAAAACCCAACAGGCCGGCAACTTCGCCCTGGCCGTCAAAGATAGGAATCTTGTCCGTTTGTATCCATCTAAGACCGTCTGCCGATTCATATTGTTCTATGATGTCGAGTTTGGAACTCCGGGACTGCAAAACCTCCAGATCGTCGTCCGTCATCCCCTGGGCAATGTGAGAGTCATACAGGTCAAAGACCGTTTTCCCCACAAAAGCCTCCTCCGGCATATCGAGCCTTTCGGCAAATGCCTTATTGACGCGAATGAATTTTCCTTCTTTATCTTTATAGAAAATGATGATCGGCGCAGAATCGATAACGAGCTTGAGTTGCCGCTGCTCTTCATTCAGTAAATCCTCAAATCTCTTGCGTTCGGTGATGTCTTGAAAGAAGGCGGAAAAGTAGGATGCGCCCTCAAGCGTTATGAGGCTGGAACGGATATCGGCATAGAAGACGGAGCCGTCATTGCGGATAATGGGGATGCCGGTTGAAACCGAAATTTCGCCGCTTGCATGTTTCCGGAACTCCTGTTCAATGGCAGGCCAATCTTCCGCAGGATGGAGGGATGAAATGGAACGTCCGGTTAGCTCCTCCTTGGATGAGCCCATCAATTGCGCCATGGTTCCGTTTGCCAGGAGGATCTTTTGCGTTTTCCCGTCGAAAAAGATGATCCCCTCTTTGCTGTTCTCAAAGATACTCCGGAATCTCTTTTCCGATTCGGTCAGAGCCATGCCGGTCGGCTTAATCTCAGGCGCACTCCCCCTGCGCCCGTCCGCACGCTGATCGGGAGGGGCCGATTTCTTCATAAGCCGCCTTTTTGCTTTGCTTTCCTCTTTCATTGACAAATGCCTTTGGAAGCGCCGACCATTGTGTCCTTTTTCCACATATTTTTAATATTCCATAGATAATGAGTAAATCCCTTCATTGTGAATCGGTCAATAAAAAAATGAAGGCGGCAACGGATAAAACATGACGTCCGGATTATAAACCATCTGTCACGGCAATGCAAGGAGCATGACGCCTTATCCGCTTGACAAAGAATTGGGAATATTCGGCATTTCATGATAAGGTGCCGGTCTATGGACGACATGCTGACGACAAGAGAGCTGGCCCAATTGCTCCGGCTCAATGAAAAGAAGGTCTATCAGCTTGTCCGCGACGGCACGGTTCCGCGGGTGCGGATCGCGGGGAAGTGGCTCTTTCCGCGCAATCATGTGATGCGCTGGATCGACGAAAACGTCCAGCGGCAGAAGGACATCCTGATTGTGGGCAGCGACGACGTCCTTCTTTCCCGTCTATTATCGGCCTACTCGCGGGAAAACATCCCCGAATCCATCGCCTATTACTCGCCCGTGGGAAGCGCCAAGGGGGTCGAGGCCCTCTCACGGGGAAAGTGTCAGGCCTGTTCGACCCATATCCTCGACATGGAAACGGGCGAGTACAACCTGCCCTATTTGGGGCGGGTGCTGTCCGGTCAGAAATACATCGTCGTCAATCTCTGGCATCGAAGACAGGGGCTCATCGTTAAAAAAGGCAATCCCCTGGGACTCAAGGCAATGCGCGACTGCTCTGAAAAGGGCGTTCGTTTTGCCGGGCGGAATACCGGATCGGGAACACAGGTCCTGACCGAATACCTCCTGCGCAAAGAGGGCCCGGATGAAAACGCGGCCCTTAGGATTGTCGGCGCCTGCGACACCCACATGGAAGTCGCCCTGAAGGTCTTTTTCAACGAAGCCGATGCGGGTATTGCGATTGAATATGTTACCCATCCCCTCGGTCTTGATTTCATCCCCCTCAAAGACGAGCGTCTGGACCTCGTCGTTCCGAAAGAACTCTGGGCGACCTTTTATATCAAGCGCTTCATTGACTATCTGGACCCCGCCATCGTAACAAAAATCTCCCAAAACCTGCCCGGATATGATCTGAAAGACACGGGCAAAGTGATTTTTTCCTCATAATAAAAATGGAACGCTTATGTTTAAATATTTTCTTCCAATATACGCTCTGCTGACGGTTTTGTTTTTCTGCGGCTGCGCCGCCGTCGGGCCCGAATATGTCCGTCCTGACGTGCCGGTATCAAAAGACTGGCGCGCCGGGTCGCCTCTGGAGCAGGAAAAGCAACAGACAAATCCCCGGAGGCTGGCGGCCTGGTGGCAGGTTTTCCATGATCCGCAGCTGACGGAGCTGATGGAACGGGCGACGGCGGGAAACCGGGACCTGAAAAAAGCGCAGGCAAGGCTGCATGAAGCCCGCGCCCGCCGGGGCATATCCGAAACCGGTTTTTACCCGACCGTTGACGCCTCGGCCCGTGCGAACCGGACCCGCACCGAGAGAAGAACCGGGACGGATACGACGTCAAGCCTCTATGCCGCAGGCCTAGACGCAAGCTGGGAATGGGATGTCTTCGGCGGCGTTCGACGCTCCGTCGAAGCGGCCGACGCCGAAATCGAGGCGGCAAACGAGGAATTGAATCATGTTCTGGTGTCCCTGCTTGCCGAAGCAGCCCTTTCCTATCTGGATGTGCGCACCTATCAGGCGCGCCTGGCGGCTGCGCAAGCCGGCCTGGCGGCGCAGGAAGACGCGGCCCTGCTGGTGAAGTGGCGTCATGAGGCCGGGCTGGAAGACGCGCTGGCCCTGCAACAATCGATCTATACCCTGGAAAGTTCCCGCGCTCAGGTTCCCAATATGATAAAAGGCATTGAAGAAGCCAAAAATCGTCTGGCGATTCTTTTGGGAGAAGAACCGGGCGCTCTGCATGCGGCGCTTGAGGAACCCGGGCCGGTTCCCGAGGCGCCCATCGAAACGGCCGTCGGAACGCCCGCCGATGTTCTCCGGCAGCGGCCCGACGTCCGCAAGGCGGAGCGTCAACTGGCGGCCCAGACGGCGCGCATCGGCGCTGCACAGGCCGACTACTACCCCCGATTCACGCTGTCCGGCTCCATCGGCATCGAGACCCTGTCATTAAAAAACGTGTCCGATACGGGCGTTCTCAGCCTCGGCCCCCGCGTCTCGTGGCGGATTTTCGACGCCGGCGCCGTCCGCCGCAACGTCGAAATTCAATCGGCCCTTCAGGAACAGGCATTGATCGCTTATGAAGCCGCCGTTTACAACGCCCTGGAAGACGTGGAAAACGCTCTGGTTGCGTACGCGCAGGAGCATCAGCACCGCAAATCCCTGCTTCTGGCGATTCAAGCGGCCGGGGAGGCTGCCGACCTGGCCGCACAAAAATACGCGTCGGGCCTTGCGGACTTCAGAGAGGTTCTCGATGCCCAGCGGTCGCTGTTTTCTTTTCAGGATCAGCTGGCGCAAAGCAAAGGCGCCGTAGCCGCCGATCTGGTGCGCCTGTACAAGGCCCTGGGGGGCGGTTGGACGCCCCTGGCAAACCATTAGGAGACAAAAATGGAATCGAAACCCCTTGAAAAATCAAACATCGCCGAGACCCTCGAACTTGATGCAGCGCCGGGCGGCCCAAAACGCCGGAAGACGTGGATCATCATCGCCGTTCTGGTCTTGCTGGCGGTGATAGCCGCCGCCGTCATCCTGAAAATGACGGGAACGTCCGATGGCGTCCAGTACAAGACCCAGGAGGCGACACTGGGCGATCTGACGGTCATCGTGACGGCGACGGGAACCCTCCAGCCGACCAACAAGGTGGACGTGGGCAGCGAACTGTCCGGCATCGTGAAGAGCGTGGAGGTCGACTTCAACGACCGGGTGAAGGTCGGCCAGATTCTGGCCAGGCTCGAAACGTCGCGGCTGGATGCCCAGATCACACAGGCAAAAGCCTCTCTTGCGGCATCAAAGAGCAAGGTCAGGCAGGCGCAGGCGACGGTGACGGAAGCGCGCCAAAAGCTGGCGCAGCTCCAGAATTTACGGCGCATAAGCAACAACAAAATCCCGGCCCAGGCCGATCTGGATGCGGCACAGGCGACCCATGAGCGGGCCCTGGCGGACGAAGGCAGCGCCAGAGCAGCCGTCGCCCAGGCGGAGGCCGTCCTCGAAACCTATGGGACGGACATGGCCAAGGCCATCATCCGCTCGCCCATCAACGGCATTGTCCTTAACCGCAGCATCGAGCCCGGTCAGACCGTCGCCGCAACCCTGCAGGCCCCTACCCTTTTCACCCTGGCGGAGGATCTGACCAAAATGGAGCTTCGCGTGAATGTGGACGAAGCCGATATCGGCAAGGTGGCGGAGGGGCAAAAGGCCGCGTTCAGCGTTTCGGCCTATCCGGACCGTGCGTTTAAGGCGCAGATTACCCAGGCCCGCTACGGTTCAACGACAACGTCCGGCGTTGTGACCTATGAAACGGTTTTAAAGGTGGACAATACCGATTTGGCCCTGCGGCCGGGCATGACGGCGACGGCGGAAATTACCGTCCAAAACCTCGAAAAGGTGCTTCTGGTGCCCAACGCCGCTTTGCGCTTTACCCCGCCTTCGCAGGCCCTGAAGGATGAGAATAAAGCCTCCGGCGGCCTGGTCGGTTCTCTTCTGCCCAGGCCCCCCCGAATAGGAACCAGAACGCGCCCGCAAGCCGCTGGCCGCAAGAAACAGCAGCAGGTCTGGATATTGAAAAACGGGAAGCCCATAGCCGTTCGCATCAGCATCGGTTCAACCAACGGCAGCGTCACGGAGGTGACGGCCGGCGACATTAAACCGGGCATGGCCATTTTGGTTGATTTTACAGGGAAGACGCCATGATCGCCGATCATCGACCTGATGAAAACAAAGAAAACAAACCGGCCCTGATCGCCTTTTCCGGAATCACCAAGATTTACGGGGTGGGGCAGGCGGCGATGGCCGCCCTGGGCGGCGTTGACCTGACCATTGAGGAAGGCGAGTTCGTGGCCGTCATGGGGCCGAGCGGCTCCGGCAAATCCACATGCATGAACATCCTGGGCTGTCTGGACACGCCGACGGGAGGGAGCTACCGGTTTATGGGCGTCGAGGTCGGCAATCTGACCCGCAAGCAGCGCGCCCTGCTGCGCCGCCATTACCTGGGTTTCGTGTTTCAGGGCTTCAACCTCCTCAACCGGACATCGGCCATAGAAAATGTGGAATTGTCCCTCATCTACCGGGGTGCTGCGGCGCGGGTGCGAAGGACCGAGGCCGCCCGCGCCATGGACCTGGTCGGTTTGAAAGGCTGGGAATCCCACACCCCCGGCGAGCTGTCCGGGGGACAGCAGCAGCGCGTCGCCATCGCCCGCGCCATTGTCACCAACCCCGCCGTCCTCCTGGCCGACGAGCCGACGGGCAATCTGGATCGCGCCCGGAGCCGGGAGATCATGGAGTTGCTCACATCGCTCAACCGCGACCGGGGAATCACCGTCGTCATGGTCACCCATGATGCGGATATGGCGGTTTATGCCCGGCGCATCGTCCATTTTGTCGACGGGCTCGTGGAATCGGACAAACAAAACGGGAGGGCCGCGTAATGCTCTGGAATGCCGTTCTTTTATCGATCCGGGAAATCAAGCGCAACGTCCTGAGGTCGTTTCTCACCATCCTCGGCATCGTCATCGGCGTCGCCGCCGTCATCATCATGGTGACCATCGGCGGTGGCGCGACAATGCAGGTTAAAGAGCAGATCTCCAGTCTCGGGAGCAACCTGCTCATGGTGAATCTGGGCAGGAGAATGGGGCCGGGCCAGTCCGCGAGCCCCGCGCCGTTTAAACTTGCCGACGTCGAAGCGATCGAGGAACAGATCGATTCCGTCGTGGCCGCGACGCCCACAGCCAATCGGTCCACGACGGCCATATTCGGAAATCAGAACTGGGCAACCACGGCGACGGGAACGGACAATCAGTATTTTACCGTGGCCAAAAGAACGATCAGCGAAGGCCGGCAATTCAGCGACTCCGAATTGCGGGCCGGGGCAACGGTCTGCATCATCGGTGAAACCCTGCGTAAAAATCTCTTCGGCAGGCAGTCGCCTCTGGGGGAAAACATCCGCCTGGAAAAGCTCTCCTGTCACGTCGTCGGCGTCCTCGAATCCAAAGGCCAAAGCAGCATGGGCATGGATCAGGACGACATCGTCATCATTCCCCTGCGCACCTTTCAGCGGCGCATTTCGGGCAATCAAAATATCGGCATGATTCAGGTGTCCGCACGGGACGGCGTTGCCACCGAAAAAGTCAAGGCCGAAATCGAACAATTGCTGCGCGAAAGGCGGCATATCGCGGCGGGAAAGGATGACGACTTCAACGTCATGGATTTGAAAGAAATCACGGCCATGCTGACGGGAACGACGAAAACCCTCACCGCATTGCTCAGCGCCGTAGCCGCCGTGAGCCTCCTCGTTGGCGGCATCGGCATCATGAACATCATGCTCGTTTCCGTCACCGAACGGACCCGCGAGATCGGCATCCGGTTGGCCATCGGCGCCCTCGAACGGGAAGTCCTCATGCAGTTCCTCGTGGAGGCCGTCGTTCTGTCGTCTTTCGGCGGGGTGATCGGCATTGCCCTCGCCATCGGCTCTTCCGTCTGGATCTCCGGGCTCCTGCGTGTCCCCTTCGTCTTCAACGCCGGCGTCTGCGTTCTCGCTTTCCTGTTTTCCGCGGCCATCGGCATCATCTTCGGCTACTTCCCCGCTTTGAAGGCCGCACGCCTGGACCCCATCGACGCCCTGCGGCACGAGTAGAAAAATCGGGCATTTTTGAGCTGAAGACGCTTCGATAAATATTCCATTGACACAAAGGGCTGTTCCTTCCTATACTCGGCGGCAAAATTGACGACCTCGTAAAAAGTCTGTCATTCCCGCGCAGGCGGGAATCCAGGAAGAGGTAAGCACTTAAAAAGACTGGATTCCCGTTTTCACGGGAATGACAAAAAAGACCAAAACTCGACTTTTTACGAAGGCATCATAAAATGATGATCATTATTTTTAAGACAGGATTATAAACATGCACGGCATCCTCCCGGAAATCGGCATTTCTATTCTGGTGGCTACGGCCCTGGGTTTTGTATTTCAGATATTTCGTCAGCCCGTCATCCTGGGGTATCTTGTGGCGGGGGCCCTGATCGGACCGGAAATCGGCTTCAAGCTCGTTTCCCATCCCGCAAACATCCAGGTCATTTCGGAAATCGGCCTGATTCTCCTTTTGTTCATCATCGGTCTGGAACTCAATCCCACAAAACTTCTTTCATCGGGGCGGCAGTTGATCTATGCGGGCGTCGGCCAGTTTGTCTTCTGCGTCCTCATCGGGGTGGGTTTTTTCATGTTTTTGGGTTACGGCCTGGGCCAGGGACGCATCGACGCCCTCTATCTGGCCATCTTCTGCGCCTTAAGCAGTACGGCCATTGTCGTCAAGCTTCTCTACGACAAATTCGAACTCGATACCCTGCCGGGCCGCATTACCTTGGGCATCCTCATTTTTCAGGATCTCTGGGCAATCCTGATTCTGGCCCTGCAGCCTCAGTTTATGAATCCCCAATTCCTTCCGGTCGTTATCGCCCTTCTGAAAAGCGTGGTCCTCCTCGCCATCGGCTTCATCCTCAGCAGATACCTGCTTCGCTGGGTTTTTGAAAAAATATCAAAAACGCCGGAAATGGTGGTGGCCCTGTCCATTGCGTGGTGCGCGTTCATGGCGGGCATGGGGGCATGGATCGGCCTTTCCATGGAAATGGGGGCGCTGATCGCCGGCGTCGCCATCTCGACCTTTCCGTACAGCATCCATGTGACGGCAAAAGTTCTCCCCCTGCGGGATTTCTTTTTGACCTTGTTTTTTCTGTCCATCGGCATGAAAATCCCCATGCCCGATCCGTCCATGCTGCTCACCGCCGCAGCGATCGTCATCTTCGTCATCGTCTCCCGCTTCCTGACGGTTTATCCGCTCCTCGCTGTTGCCGGAAGCGGACGCCGGACCTGTTTTATCGCCAGCCTCAACCTTTCCCAGATCAGCGAGTTTTCCCTCGTCGTGGCGGCTTTGGGCGTGAGTTACGGCCATATCGAGCAGCGGATGATGTCTCTGATTATCTACGCCATGGCCATCACATCGGTTCTGTCTTCCTATTTTATCAACGGCAATCACCAGGCCTACCTGATGTTTGACCGCCTCCTCACAAAAATAGGCTTCGGCTCCAAGTTCAAAGAGGCCGCCGAGGAGGAAGCGGGAGACCATTATCCGATTGTCCTGCTTGGTTTTCACCGGGGGGCCAGGTCGTTCATCGACCGCATGGAGACGACGGCGCCCGATCTTTTGAAAAAGATGCTGGTGATTGATTACAACCTCGAAGTTCTGAAAGAACTCGAACAACGCAATATCAAGGCCGTCTTCGGAGATATCAGCAGCATGGACACCCTGGAACACGCCCATATCGACGGCGCCGAAATGATCCTTTCCACCATCCCCGACATGCTTCTGAAGGGTACCAATAATGAGTCCATCGTGACCATGTGCCGCGCCGTGGCGCCCAACGCCTTAATCGTCGCCACGGCCGATTCCGTCGATCAGATTGACACGCTGAAGGCGGGGGGCGCCAACGAAGTCCTGCTTCCTTACACCATGATCGGGGATCATCTGGCAAACGTCGTTACCGAAACGTTCCGACACGGGAGCGCAGGCCCCTTCCGGGAAAAGGGCTAAATTGCACTCCCGGCCGCATGACGCTCAGGCCATCCCCTCCCTTCCAACGGCGATTCGGACAAACGGCTGTCAGGCTCAATTTCATGGCCGGATGATCTTCCTGACGATGTGTCATAAAAAGACAGATGCCCTGCAATATAGCTTATGGCCGAATGTGTTTCTTCTTGACCTTGTTTTTTTCTTGACCTATACTTTTTCGCAAAAGGGAAACGGACATCAAAGAAACCGATCATGAAACAACCTTGTAAATCTTTTGTCGCCTGCATGCTGTTTGTCGCCGCCTTGCTTTTCTTTGCCATGCCGGGAGACTGCAAAGAACCGCCGAAAAACGGCGATACCCGGATCAGGAAGTTGACCATAGCCGATGCCGTATTTGTCGCCCTGACCAACAACGTGAATCTCCGCAGCGCTTACCTTGACCGTCATCTCCAGCGGATCGACCTGAAGATGGCGGAAAGGCAAAACTATCTGCCCAGCGACCCCGCCCTGACCCTCGGCGTCGGCAGCGGGTCCCACTATACGGCGGCAGCGGGTTCCTCCGGTGCGAGCCGCACGGAAAATCTGAACGTGACCGGTAATTTTACGGCGACGCTCGCCATACCCACGGGGGGCACATTGACCTTTGCCTGGAACAACAGGGGCGGCCGGCCGGACACAGGCCGGAATTTCGATTACTCGTCCGATTGGACCGCTTCCTTCATGCAGCCGCTCCTTAAAGGCAGCGGCATGGCGAACGCCGCCTACAACGTCAGAATTGCCAGGATTTCGGAAGAGATAAATATTCTGTACCTGAAGGACACGATTGCGCAAACGATAAAATCAACCATCGGGGCGTTCCGAAATTATAAAACGGCAGAGCGGCAGCTGGTCATTGCCGAAATGGGCCTGGTGCGGGCAGAAGAGCTTTACCAGTACAACAAGGACATGATCGAGGCCGGACGCCTGGCCGGCACGGAAATCGTTCAGGCCCAGGCGGGTATCGCCTCACAGGAAACATCCGTGATCGACGCCAAAAACAACCTGGATAACGCCCGGCTGGCCCTTGTCCAGGTCCTGTACATCGATAAAAATACCGCTTTCGAGGCGGTGGATGAGAACCGGCAACCGGTCGAAGCCCCCGCCCTGGATGAAGCCCTTTCGCTCGCCTTTCAGCACCGGACGGATTACCTCCAGGCCCTTCAGAATCTGGAAGCGAAAAAACTGGCGTTGACCCGATCCAAACGGAACCGGCTGTGGAGCCTCAATCTGCTGGCGTCAACCACGGACAGCGCCGCCGCGGCAACTTATGACGCCTACGATTCCGCATTCAGGCGGGCGTTCGATAGTCCGTCGGAAAGAGACTGGTACGCCGGGCTGTCTCTTGATATTCCTCTGGTTTATATGACGTCGGATATGCGGTCTTATCTGGGAGCGAAAAATGATCTGGAAAAGGCCAATCTCGCATTGGACAAACTGAAGCTCGACATTGAAATCAACGTGCAGAACGCCGTGCGCAACGTCGATTCCAGCTATCGGTCCCTCAAAAGCGCCATGCTGGCAAGGGAACTGGCCGACAAGAAACTGGAGATCGAGCAGGAAAAACTGGGCGCCGGACGAACGACAAACTTTCAATTTGTCAGTTTCCAACGGGATCTGCAGGCGGCCCAGCTCAACGAATTGTCGGCCGCAACGGCCTATTTGAATTCTCTGACCAACCTTGACGATACATTGGGAACGACTTTGATGACATGGAAGATCGATGTCGGCAAACAGGACGATCAAATCAGGCCGACCTCGTTAAAAACTAAACCGGTCCCTTAGAAACTTTGAGAGCATGAAATGACAACCGACATTATATTCCGCAACATCCTCGAAAGCATGGGCGACGGCGTCATGGCCATCGGCCTCGACGGCAAGATCCTGACATTCAACGCGGCAGCGGAAGAAATCCTCGGCCTGCAAAGTCAGGACGTTGTACAAAAATCCTTTGGGGAAATCTTTCTGGTTCGCGAAGAAAACGATCCGTTTAACCAGACCATCCTCAACGCGATTTACGACGCCGATACGATTCATAATAAAATCGTCCCCTGGCAAAGGGGGGAGACGATTCTGAGCCTCGAGGTGACCACCACATTCCTTTCAACCCAGGAAGACGGCGTAAAGAAAAACGTCGCCGTCGTCGTCGTTTTTACGGACAAGACGGAGGTCGAGCGGCTTCAGGAATCGGAAGAGCGGCTTACGGCGGAGTTGAAGGAAAAGCATCGTGAACTCCAGAAGTCCTACCTGGAGATGGAGGAAACCAACGACAGCCTCAATGCGGCCTTGCGCAAGGTCCAGATGATTCGCGTAGCGGCCACGGTCTTTGTCATCATTCTGTTTTTATCCGTCGGCCTTTTCACCTGGAAGCAAACCCACCTTTCACCCGGCAAGACGCCGACAGCCGCAGGCCCGCGAAGTGAAGCCGCAAGAGTATATACGGTTCAGCCGCGGACGCTCACAGACAGCATTGCCCTCAAAGGCGTTCTGAAACCGATCCGGGTCGTCAACATCACCAGCCCCGCAAGCGGCATGGTGAAGGAAAAATTGTTTGAATACGGACAGGCCGTCGCCAAAGGACAACTCCTGCTCAAACTGGACAGGAGTGAAACGGAGGTGAAATACCGGGAGGCAAAAACGGCCTATATCGAGGCGCTGGAAAAAGTGAAAGAGCTTGATAATTGGGAAAACGGCAACGAGATGGCCAAAGCCCGGCAGAGCGTGACGCGTTCGAAATTAAGCCTCGACGGCTATCAGAAAACCCTTCAGGAAACGGAGCGCCTGTTCAAGAAGGAAATTGTTCCGGCGACGGAATATGCCAGCGCAAAACAGCAGTTCACAACCGCGAAAATGGACTACGAAGCATCGCTTAGGGATATGGAGGTCGTCAAAAAGCAGGGAGAAGGTGAAAACCGGGTGATCGCCGAACTCAAGCTGCTAAACGCCCGGCAAAAGCTGCAGGATCTCGAACTTCAGCTTAGCCATTCCGATATTGTCGCCCCTGTTTCGGGAACCGTTCTGCTTCCCGATCTGGCCTCCGACAAGGAGCAGAAAGGCAAAATTGCCGAGCGCGGCGTGACCTTCTCCCAGGGCGAAATCCTGCTTTCCATCGGCAATACGGAGGGCCTTTCCATGACGGCGGGCGTGGATGAACTGGAGGTGCTGAAAATCAGGAAAGACCAGGATGTCAAGGTAACGGTCGATGCTTTTGGCGAAACGCTCGAGGGGCGGGTCGCCCACATCTCGTCCCAGGCCGTTAAAGGCAGCGAAGGCAAAAAAACCGCTACTTTCGAGGTGTCCGTCGTTATGGACAGCCTCCCGGATGCCATAAAAGACAAACTCCGTCTCGGCATGTCGGCGAATATGGAAATCATGCTGGTCAACAAGCCTGACGCGCTGATGCTTCCCATCGAGGCCGTCATCATGGAGGGGCCGGACCGCGTCGTCCGCGTCCGGGATAAAAAGACCGGCAGCACAAAAACCGTGAAGGTGGAAACGGGGATTACCACCCTCGATGCCGTGGAAATCACGGGCGGGCTCAAAGCCGGGGATGAGGTTGCCTACTGATGAACGACCTTATGCTCGATATTGCGGACATCCGCAAGTCCTATCGCGTCGGCCCCACGGAGGTGAATGTCCTCAAGGGAATCAACCTCTCCGTTGAGCGGGGCGAATTCCTCGCCGTCATCGGACCGTCGGGCAGCGGAAAATCCACCCTGATGCATATGCTGGGGCTTCTGGAAAAGCCCGATACGGGAACCTATCATATTGACGGCGCCAGGGTTGTTTATGACGACGACCGGGTGTTGTCGACGATGAGAAACCGGAAGATCGGGTTTGTTTTTCAGCAGTATCACCTGCTGCCGAAACTGACGGCCCTTGAAAATGTCGGCGTCCCGCTGACCTATCGCGGCATCCGTGTGGGTGAGATCAAAAAGATGGGCATGGAATTTCTGACCAAGGTCGATATACAATCGCGCGCCAACCATCGACCCAATGAAATGTCCGGCGGCCAGCAGCAGCGCGTCGCCATTGCCCGGGCCCTGATCGGGTCGCCAGCGATTATTCTGGCCGATGAACCGACGGGCGCCCTGGATAAGAAAACAGGCGAGGAGATTATGGAGCTTTTCCAGCGGCTCCATCGGGATGAAGGCATTACCATCGTAATCATCACCCATAATCCGGAGCTTGCCGAGCAATGCGGCCGGGCCGTAAAAATTATCGACGGGATGATTTATTCAGCATGAATCTACTGAAAATCAATTTTCATGAGGCGTTCAGAAGCCTCTGGAGCTCCAGGCAGCGCAGTCTGCTGGCCCTGATCGGCATTGTCATCGGCATCGGATCGGTCATCGCCATGGTGTCCATCGGCTCCATTGTCCAGCAGGAATCCATCCGGCAATTTAAAGATATGGGCGTCGACATCATCAGCATCAGAAAAAGCTACGGCGGCGAGACGCGTTACGAATTCAGGACGGACGTCGTCATGAAGATCCCCGCGGAGAGCAGATACATCCAGGAAGTCGCACCCTATGTCAACAGCGGAACCGAATATTATAGCGGGCGGGCAAAGACGAATATGGAGCAGATGGGGGTTACGGCGTCCTTTTTCTCGATCAACAAGCTTCAGATTCGTGAAGGGCGGCTCCTTTCGGAACTCGATCAGAATCGCTATTATTGCGTCATCGGTAAGGAATTAGCCGATTTTCTCAGGCAAAACGGGACATCGCCGCCTTTAGGCAGCCGGATTATGGCCAACGACCGCGCCTTTACCGTCGTCGGCATTCTGGATCAGTCGGCGGAGGGAGGGCTTCGTCCTTACGGCATCAACAAGGGCATGCTGATTCCCCTGTCCACGGCCGTCCGGACATTTCAGAATGCGGAGATCAACACCATTATGGCCCGTGTGGGCGCCGATGTTCCCGCAGAACGGATCAAGGCCGATGTTCAGGACTTTTTTCAGAAAAAATCCAGGGGCGCTCAGGTGGAAATCACATCGGCGGAGGAACTGATCGAGAGGATGAAAAAACAGATGCAGATGTTTTCGCTGCTGTTAGGGGCCATCGGCAGCATCGCCCTGATTGTCGGCGGCATCGGCGTGATGAACGTCATGCTCATCTCCGTAACGGAACGGAAAAGCGAAATCGGCCTGCGCCGCGCCCTCGGCGCCCAGCAGGGCGACATCCAGAGTCAGTTCCTCATCGAATCGATTATTCTGTGCCTGGCGGGAGGGATTATCGGCATCGTGCTGGGAATCGGCATATCCTATTTGTTCGCCTATTTTTCCAAGTGGCAGTTTGTCATGTCTTTTTCGTCCGTCATTCTCGGTTTCGGCGTATCGACCGTCGTCGGCATCTTCTGCGGTTTCTACCCGGCCCGCACGGCATCGCGTCTTGACCCCATCAAGGCCCTGCGGTCCTGAACAACCGGGGGCGCTGAATCCGGCCGCCAAGACCGTTATTCATAAGAAGAAGCGCCCGTGGCATAATCTTTCATGACGGCACACCCGACATAGCAGCCTGATATGGCCTCCACTCCCTTGCACCACCCATTACATCCCGCATTGCAGTTCGCTATGCATTTGTCTTTAGCTATCTGCGCTTTGACGGCGGGGAGGAAGCAAGCCTCCGTCAATGGCGCATGGGCGCTTGCTTCCCTTTGCTGGGCGGTGATTCCATATTGACCAAGCAACGAGGGAGCACTGTGGTAAGAAGGAACGGCAACTCTCATCACGGTAAACCCCGCCAATATGACGACGGCGCATATTCCCGATACAAAAAGAATTCTCACTATATGTTTCATACTGTATTTTCCCTTCGATCTTGTTTTTTGTGCTGAAAAAGATTCGCCGCCCCGGTCGTTTTTTCAGCGGACAAACAAGGCGGCGCGGTTTTTTTTCAGATAAGATGTTAGTAATCGTAATCGCCCATATCCGGCGGCATGGCCGGCATGGGGGTTTTCTTCACGGGCTTTTCCGAGACCATAGCCTCCGTCGTCAGCATCAGGGAAGCGACGGAAGCGGCATTCTGGAGGGCGAAGCGCGCAACCTTGGTCGGATCGATAATCCCGGCCTCCATCAAATCGCAATATTTTTCCGCCTCGGCATCGAAGCCTTGGGCCCCTTTTTTCGCCTTGACCTTTTCCACGACGATGGAGCCTTCAAAGCCCGCATTGGCGGCAATCCGGCGCAGCGGCTCTTCCAGGGCGCGCTTGACGATGTTGAGGCCCTGCTGCTCTTCATTGGAAAGTTTGGCCTTTTCCAGGGCGGCGATGGAGCGGAGATACGCAACGCCGCCGCCGGGAATGATGCCTTCTTCAACGGCTGCCCGCGTGGCGTGCAGGGCGTCATCGACCCGCGCTTTTCTTTCCTTCATCTCGATTTCCGTTGCTGCGCCGACCTTGATGATCGCAACGCCCCCGACGATCTTGGCCAGACGTTCCTGGAGTTTCTCTTTGTCGTAGTCGGAGGTCGTCTCCTCAATCTCTGCACGAATCTGCTTGACCCGCGCCGCAATGTCGGCCCGTTTGCCGCCGCCGTCGATAATTGTGGTGTTGTCCTTGTCGATGATCACCTTTTTACAGGTTCCCAGATCGGATAGTTTGATGTTCTCCAGATTGATGCCCAGATCGTCGGAGACATAACTGCCGCCCGTCAGGATGGCGATATCCTGAAGCATGGCTTTGCGCCGGTCGCCGTATCCGGGGGATTTGACGGCCGCGCATTTCAGGGTGCCGCGCACCTTGTTGACAACGAGGGTCGCCAATGCTTCGGCCTCAATGTCTTCGGCGATAATGAAGAGCGGCCTGCCCATTTTGGCGATCTGCTCGAGAAGGGGAACCAGGTCCTTCATGACGCTGATCTTCTTTTCGAGAAGCAGGATGCAGGGATTTTCCAGATGGACCTCCATCTTTTCCTGATCGGTGACAAAATAGGGGGAGATATACCCCCTGTCGAATTGCATGCCTTCCACGATGTCGAGGGTGGTCTCAATCCCTTTTGCCTCCTCAACGGTGATCACACCTTCCTTGCTGACTTTTTCCATGGCCTCGGAGATCATATCGCCGATAGTTTTGTCGTTGTTCGCCGAGATGCAGCCGATTTGGGCGATTTCCTTCTTGTCCTTGACTTTTTTCGACATCCGCTTCAACTCGTCTACAACAATGGCGACGGCTTTGTCGATGCCGCTTTTGAGGGCCATGGGATTTGCGCCGGCAACAACCAGCTTCGATCCTTCCCGGAAGATGGCCTGGGCAAGGACGGTCGCGGTCGTCGTGCCGTCGCCGGCCTTATCCGACGTTTTGGCGGCCACCTCTTTGAGCATCTGGGCGCCCATATTTTCGAACTTATCTGCCAGCTCGATCTCCTTGGCGACAGTGACGCCGTCTTTCGTCACCTGGGGCGCCCCCCAGGACCTGGCGATGACAACATTGCGTCCCCGCGGACCCATGGTCACTTTAACGGCATCGGCCAGGGTATTGACGCCCTTCATGATCTTCTCGCGGGCCTGGACATTGTATTTGATTTCCTTTGCGGGCATGAGTGCTTACCTCCTTTACATTTTGATATATGATAATGAATGTCTCTATCCTGTTTAATTTGCAGGCATGATGATGGACTGTCGAATACACAGTGTGTAATATAATCATCCCTGCGGTCTTGTCAAGATCGTGATGGGGACCGTCGAAAAAAACTTGCACAGACCGTTTTAAATTTTTTACTGAACTTCTTGATAAAAATGCCGGCATCTGATTTATATTGAACATCGGTTCAAAAAAACCCATCCAGGCAGCGGGAAGAAGACGGCAGACATGAGCACAAGCAATTCAGAAATCGAAAAAAACATCCTCCGGACGGATGCATGGCAGGAAGACCGGCTGCGTCAGGAAAAAGCTGGCCTCGTCGTCAATCTCGGTCTGGGCGCCAATGCCGTTCTTGCCGTGACCAAACTTTCCGCAGGCATTCTGGGACACAGCCAGGCCCTTCTTGCAGACGGCATCAATTCCCTTTCCGATGTCGTGTATTTCATCATCGTACGCATCCTCGTCACGCTGTCCGGGAAACCCTCGGATGACGAACATCCTTACGGACACCATCAGTTTGAAAGCATTGCCGCCCTCGTTGTCGGCGCGTTTGTCATTACGACGGGGCTGGCGATTTTCTGGGATTCCATCAATAAGGTCTTCGATCTCTGTATGGGAAGGATGCAGAATGACCCCATCAGCACCTTCACCCTTATCGTCGCCGCCGGGACGGTGATCATAAAAATCATGCTCATGCTTCAGGCCAAGACCATCGGCGCCCGCATTCAGAGCATTGCGGTCATGGCCCTGGCGCGGGACCACCGCAATGACATCTTTGCATCGGCCGGCGCCGGCATCGGCATTCTGTGCGGTATTTTGGGCCATGCGGTCTTCGATCCCATCGCCGGAGCCGTTGTTGCCGTTATTGTCGTCAAAACAGGCGCCGACATTCTGCGCGAGTCGGCAAACGAGTTGATGGACACGGTGCCGAGCAAAGAGATCGACCGTAAGATCCGGGGGCTGGTCGGAAGAATATCCGGCGTCCAGACCGTCGAATCGGTGCACGCCCATAGGTTCGGTCCCTATTTCGTCGCCAATATCACCATCGGCGTGGACGGCCGGCAGACGGTGGATGAGGGCAATGAAATCGCCGATGCCGTTGAAAAATATCTGTGTGAAAAAATCGATCTTTTAAGGAAGGTCTATATCCATTATCACCCGGCCCACGCGGACGACGGCAGGCCGGAATCCGATCATTTCAAAGCGCTGAATTCCGGAACACGAGAAAGCGATACGGAATAGGCATTGCGGGACGTTTTCTTTTCTTATCCGGCGTTTTCGTTTCTGAATCCCTGCCCCCGGGTCTCTGTCCTTTAAGATTACAGGCTTTCCGTCAGCAGCCGCAAACCGCGGACAGCGTCCGTCCCAAGATGAAACCGCATCACGCGGCGTCCGGCACGGACAAGGGCCTTCCCATCGCCCAGCGCCTGGGCCGCTTTCAGGGCGCCGAAGGTTAAGCCGCCGCCGGGCTTGTCGGCCTCGTCGGGAATGATCATATCGCGTGCATCATCGGCGGTGAATTGGATGAACAGCCCCTTGCCGCCGTCGCCCTTGTGAAGCTGGCCTGTGGAATGGAGGTATCGGGGGCCGTAGCCCGTTGTGACGGCCGTCCTGAATTGATCGCGCAGGCGCAGGCGCATGGCCTGGAGCGCGGCATCCGCTTCCGCTGTCGGTTGAATAAACGCCTGAAGAGCGATATAGCCCCCCGGCGGCACATGATTCAGGAAGACCGCAAAGGCTTCCCCCGGCGTTCCGGCCCTGACGGCTCCGTAAACCGTGATGCCTTTTTCGGAAGCAACGGGCGTTTCCGCAGGCAAAACGCCGTTTTTGGCGGCGTCCGCGATCATCTGCCGGGCCAGAACCTTCGCTGCCTCCACATCGGGCTGATCGAAAGGATTGACACAAATCAGGTGGCCCGCCACAGCGGTGGCCATTTCCCAGGTAAAGCACTGCCCCCCCAGATCATACGGATCATCGAGGACGACATGGAGTGCCGGATGGCCCTGCCGAACAAGAGCGGAAAAACGATGATCATCCTGTCGGTCGCCCTTCAGGCTCATGAAGACAAACACACGGTCGTGGCCGTAAACGGGCGCTTCTCCCGCGGGTTCGCCGACAACGGGCAGGATGCCCCGGCCTTCCTTCCCCAGACTTTCGGCAATGAGCTGCTCCAGCCAGGCGCCGAAGCTCTCGATTTGCGGCGAAAAGATGAAGGTCGCCTTATCCCGTCCCGACTTGGCCAGTTCCCCCAAAACAGCACCCAGAAAAAGGCCGCTCAAGGCATCCTTGCCGGGCGCTTCAGCATGAGCCGTTTCGGTCGCCGCCGCCTTCCGGGCTTCTGCAAGCAGACGCCCGGCATCCATGCCGATAAGCGCAGCCGGCGCAAGACCGAAATACGTCAGGGCCGAATAACGTCCGCCGATGGCAGGATCGTTAAGGAACACTTTGCGGAAATGGTATTTCTCCGCCATGGCGGCCAGACCGCTTCCCGGATCGGTAACGGCGATAAAATGCCGGCCCGCCTCAGCGGTTCCTGTCTTTTCCAGACAGAGTTGATAGCAATATTTAAACAGGGAAAGGGTTTCTATCGTGCCGCCTGATTTGGTGGAAACGATGAAAAGTGTTTTTGTCAAATCGAGCGTTTCCGTGGCGGCCAAGACGGCGCCGGGATCTGTGCTGTCCAAAACGGCAAGATCGAGACAGCCGGAAACGACGCCGAAGGTTTTACGGAAAACTTCCGGGGCGAGACTCGATCCCCCCATGCCGAGAAGGAGGGCGTGCGCATAGCCTTCCCGGCGAAGATCACCGGCAAAGGCCTGCAACCCGGCCATGTGATCCGCCATGGCCCGGGGGCTGTCCAGCCAGCCCAGACGGTTCGCGATTTCCACCGGAGAGGGTTTCCATAGCGTATGGTCCTTCTTCAGGATGCGGGCAATGACGCCGTCTTTGCGCATTTGCGCAAGGGCGTTTTCAACGGGCGCACGGTACGCACCCAACTCAGCCGATACCAACGAACACGACATAACGACGGCCTCCTTATTTTAAAACAAATCTTGCCTCGCTTCCCTGTCTGCCTGAGGTGATTTCCAGGCGGGCGGGTATCCATTCCTTCATTTCCGGCACATGGGAAATGACGCCGACGAGGCGGCCGCCCTTCTGCAAATCCATCAGGGCGACCATGGCCTGCTCCAGGGCCTCCGGATCGAGGCTCCCGAATCCTTCGTCGATAAAGATCGTATCCAGATGAACGCCGCCTGCGTAAGATTGCACGACATCCGCAAGCCCCAATGCCAGGGACAGCGACGCGAGAAAACTCTCGCCGCCGGACAGGGTGGCCACGCCCCGGAGGGCGCCCGTGTAAGCGTCGTAAACCTCCAGTTCCAGTCCGCTGGGACGTTTGCTCCTGTCCCGGACGCGGTGCAGCTCATAACGCTCCCGGCTCATGATTTTAAGCCTTGCCGACGTGGCCGTCAAGACGTCATCGAGAAGGGCTGCCAGGACGAACCGCTGAAAGGTCATGCCGTAGAGATTCTTCCCGCCGGCCACCTCGGAGATGCGGCCGAAGACGGCGTATCGGGCCTCCAGGTCTTCGAGACGGGCGGAATAATCCGCAATATGCCTCAGAGCCGCATCGAGGAGCTTGACGCGGGCCCTCCGGTCCGCCTGCTCGGCCGTCAGGGCGCCCAACCGGTCTTTGACGGCCAAAAGACGCGCTGAAAGACCCTCCAGATCGGGGGCGGCAAGGCCTTCCGCTGCCTGCACAGCCCGCCTCATCCGGTCTCCGGCGCTTTCCACGGCCCCTTCGAAGGCCCGGATCTCTTCGTCAAGCCGCCCTATATCCTCCGCCCGCCGTTTGGCGCTCTGAAAAGAGGCTTCATCGGAAAAACCGGCCACAACCAAACGGCCGGCAAAATCTTCCCCGGCAAGCCGCAGGGTTTCCGCCGCAGCCTTCAGGGCCGCCGTCTTTTCCTTCAAGGTCGCCTCGGCGGCGGACCTGGCCTCCCGTGCCCGGAGGTTTTTCTCCTGGGCCTCCCTGAATGCAACCTTCAGGGCTTCCAGCACGGCGGAAACCTGCGTGAGTTCACGTTTGAGGGCCCCGGCGTCCCGCCAGGCTTCGGGAATGGACGCCTCCCGCTCCGACACGACGGCGGTCTGTTTTTCCTTTTCAATAAAGGCGGCCTGACAGGCTTGTTCCGCCTCTTCCACAGCCCGGATGCCGTCCACCTCTTTTGCTCCGAGGCTTTCCATCTCCCGTGCCGCCTGCTCCGCTTGCTGACCGGCCTCCCGCGCTAGGGCCAGGGCTTTTTCCGCCGCTGCCTCCCTGTCCTCCAACTGCGGCAGAGGGAGTTCCGCGGCATCACCGAGGGCGGCCCTCAAAAGGGCGAGGTCGGCCTTGCACCGTTCCAACTCCAGACCGCTACTGACCTCTTTTTCCCGGAGGACCGTCAGGTCCTGCTCCTCCTTTTCCAGTTGCGCCCGAAGTTCCCTCATGGTTTGTTCTTCAGGGATGGACGCGTCGGAGACGGCGGGAGACGGATGCTCCCGGGAGCCGCAAACGGGGCAGGGCTCTCCGTGCGTAAGGGTGCGGGCCAGGACGGCAGCCCGACCCTCCTGCCGGAGGTGTTCCGCCGTCCTCAGATCCTCGTGGTGTTTTGCAGCCGCCTGTTCCGCCGACTGCCGACGTGCCGCCGCCGCAGCATATTTTTTCTGCACGGCGGCACGGGTGTTTTGCGCCTCTTCATATTGACGCCGCCCTTGAAAGAGTTTTCTGGCCTCCCCTTGGGCGGCCGACAGGGCCGGTTCCTGCGCCGCAAGGGCCGCCGTCTGCGTTTGTATCGCCGTTTTCTCTTCGAGAATCTTACGGACAGCGGCAAGGGTCTCACGGGCTTTTCGCTGCTGTCTTTCGCGCAATTGAAAGGCCGTCTGCGCCTTCTTTAAAGCATTGCGGGCTTGATCGAGGTCCGCAACCCGCCCCCTGAAAGACGTCAGTTCATTCAAGGCGCGCAGGGCCGCTTCCCGTTGCGTTTCCCGTTCCTGTTCCCGGCGGAGGGCTTCTTCGGCCCGGCCGGCATCGTCGCCGGCCTTCAGCAACTGCGCCCCGGCATCGTCCACGGCCTTCGTCAATGCGCCGTGCTCCTGCCGGCGGCTTTCCAGCGCCGCCTCCGCATCGGTCAGGATCAGGGCGAGCCGCCCGGCCTCCAGGATGCGCCTCTTTTCTGCAAAGGCGGCTTTTTGCGATTCGAGGCTTTGCAGCCCCTTTTTCGCCGCCGCGCATTCCTCGATCTTCTCGACAATCCGGACGCCTTCATGGACGGCCGTCTGGGCCAGGACCTCCTCCCGCCTCGCCCGGATGAGGCTTTCCTCCCGGTCCTTGACGGCGGCCTCCAGTTCCTGTTTGCCCGCCGTCAAGGCCGGGGTGCTTTCTGCAGACGCCTGGGCCAGAACAAGGTCGATGCGCCGCCGGAAATCCTTGACGTCGTTTTCGATGTCTTTGGCCTTTTCCCTGAGACGCTCCTCCATCATGCGGTACTGCTCCGTGTGGAACAGGGTTTCGAGGATTTTCTGGCGTTCACGGGAGTCGGCGGCCAGGAGCTGCCGGAATTGCCCCTGGGGAAGCATGACAACCTGGCGGAACTCGGCGCTCCTGAAGCCCAGGATGTCTTCCACGGCCCGCGTGCAGCGGTCCCATTGTCCCGCCAACAGGTCCATGCGGCGCTTCCCGTCGGCCTCAAGGGTCCATCGCCAGAGGGCGGCCTGCGGTTCGTCCGTCGTCGTACCGCCGCCGCGCTTCTTTGGGCGCTCCTGTTTCGGTCTGCGCCGCACCCGGTAGGCCTGCTGCCCCACGGCAAAATCGAAGGTCACTTCCGTGGGCGTTGCGGGATCGGCATGGTCGCTCCGCATGGCGCTTCCCTCCCGTTCCGCCCCGCTGCTGGCGCCGTAAAGGGCAAAACACACGGCGTCGAGGATCGTCGTCTTGCCCGCGCCGGTCGGGCCGTGGATAAGGAAAAACTGCCGGCCTTCAAGGGCATCAAAATTGAGGGTCTGGACGGCCGCGTAGGGGCCGAAGGCCTGCATGGATAAGGCGAGGGGTTTCATCAGGGCGCCTCCCTTTCCGACCGGTCCAGCTCGTCCGCCACGGAAGCGAAGGCCCGTGCCTGGCCCTCCGAAAGCTCTTCGCCCGTCGTCTGGACGAAGAAGGCCTTAAACAGATCCATGCCCGTCGTCTTCGTATGATCGGTGCGAGCGGTCATCCCGGCGTCTTTAAAAAGGAGCGAGGGCCTTTCGATATGAAGGCAGTTCGGATAGACCTCCCGGATTTTTCCCATGGCATCAAGGATGGCGCCCTTGTCGAGAAGACGGACCATCAGATAGTCCTCCCGGTTTTCACCGGAAGCGGGCCCCTTGAGGATGTCCGCCAGAGTCCCCTCGCGGATGCGCACGTCCCGCCGGGGCGCAAGGGGGATCCGTTCGCAGCGGGCAAGGCCCTGCCGGTCCATTTCCACAAGATTCACCGATTTGACCTGGTCCGCCTCGGAAAAGGCGTATTTGAGAAGGGAACCGGCGTATTGAATGGTTTCGCCGCCTGCGGACTGGGGGCGGTGGAGATGGCCCATAGCGGCGTAATCGAAGTCCTTGAAAAGGGCGGCGTCAACGGCGGCAGCGCCGCCGACGGACAGAGGGCGTTCCGATTCGCCGGCCGTCGCCCCCGCAATGAATGCATGGCTGACGCAGACAGCGCACTCGTCGGGGGGGTGGTCGTCAAGCAGATTCCGGATGACGGCGCCAAGCGACGCGCCGCTGTTTTCAGCGGGGGCGGAACCATCGTCGGGAGCATCCATGAAGGCCGCCGCATCATCATACGGCAGGGCGTAAATCCGGGCGGCCAGGCCCCAGCCCTTGCCCATAATGAGGACGGGGCGCAGATCCCGTGAAAGACGTCCGAAGATGAAAAGACCCTGCCTGGACAGGAGGCGCGAACCGAACCCGAGGCGTTCGGGGCTGTCGTGATTTCCGGAGATCATGACGACGGGAACGTTCAGGTCCGCCGTGATGCTCGACAGCACCTCATTGAGGAGTTTGACGGCCAGGGGGGCAGGAACGGCCCGGTCGTAAATATCGCCCGCTATCAGCAGGGCGTCCGGTTTGACGTCCACAACAAGCCGCACCAGCTGATCCAGGACATAGGCCTGGTCGTCCGTCAAGGAGACGCCGTGAAACAGCCTTCCCAAATGCCAGTCAGCCGTGTGAATAAATCGGAGCAAGCCTTGTTCCTTATTTAATCAGCGTCTTTGCAACAGCCACCACGTTATCGGCGGTGAAGCCGAATTTTTCGTACAGGACCTTGGCGGGGGCGCTGGCGCCGAAATTGTCCATGCCCACCATGGCGCCGTCAAAGCCGACGTGGCGCTCCCATCCGATGCGAACGCCCGCTTCCACAGAGACTCTGGCCCGGACGGAAGCCGGCAATATGCTGTCGCGGTATTCCGGCGGCTGGAGTTCGAATAACTCCCACGACGGCATGGACACGACGCGGACGCGGAGGCCTTCCGCAAAAAGTTTTCTCGCTGCCGCCATCGCAATCTCCACCTCCGAACCGGTCGCCAGCAATATCACCTGGGGAAGGATGGTTGATGAGTCCCAGAGGATATAGGCCCCGCGTTGCAAACACTCCGCCGGTTCGAGCTCCGACCGGTTCAGAACCGGCAGGTTCTGGCGCGTCAGGATCAGGGCCGTGGGGCCATTCTGATTTTGCAGGGCGTATTTCCAGGCTTCCGCCGTTTCATTCGCGTCGGCGGGGCGGATGACGGTCATGTTGGGGATGCACCGCAGGTTCATGACCTGCTCGATGGGCTGATGGGTCGGTCCGTCTTCGCCCAGGCCGATGCTGTCGTGGGTGAAAACATAAACGACCCGCAATCGCATCATGGCAGCCAAACGGATGGACGGCCGCATATAGTCGGAAAACGTGAGGAATGTGGACGCATAGGGGATGAACCCGCCGTGGATGGCCATGCCGTTTATCATGGCGGCCATGGCATGTTCGCGCACGCCGAAATGGATATTCCTGCCGGCGAAATTCCACTGGCTTCCCGTCGTTCCCTTGACGGCGTTGCTGTCCGTCCCCGGTTTCTGAAAATCGCCAAGCCCTTTGAGCCAGGTAAAAGTGGACGGGTTCAGGTCCGCCGACCCGCCCATCAATTCAGGCAGCCGCGGCGCAACGGCCTGCATGATTGTCTCGGACGCCTTGCGTGTGGCCATGTCTTTGGAATCGTCGGGAAATGAAGGCAGCGCCGATTCCCAGTCATCCGGCAGCGTCCCCGCAATGATGCGCTGAAATTCGCGGGCCGGTTCGGGATATTGATCCGCATACCCGCTGAACCTTTTTTCCCACTGATTTTCGAGATCCTGGCCGGTTTTCAGGGCTTCGCGAAAATGGGCCAGCACCTCTTCAGGGATCAGAAAATCCGGCTCTGCGGGCCATCCGAGGCGTTTTTTGGCCGCCAGCAATTCTTCCTTCCCCAGGGGCGAGCCGTGGGCATCGGATGTGTTTTCCTTGTTGGGCGCTCCATAGCCGATGGTGGTTCGAACGCAAATAATCGAGGGGCGGTTTGTTTCCGCCTTTGCTTTGCTGATGGCCGCGTCGATGGCCGATGTGTCGTTGCCCTCATCGACCTTTTCCACATGCCAGCCATAGGCGGCAAACCGCATACCCACGTCTTCCGTAAAGCTCAGGCCCGTCGATCCGGCCAGACACACGCCGTTGTCGTCATAAAGGACGATCAGTTTGCCCAGACCCAGGTGTCCGGCAAGAGAACAGGCCTCGGCGGAAACGCCTTCCATCAGGTCCCCGTCGCTTGCCAGAACATAGGTGAAATGACGGATAATATCCTGCCCGGGACGGTTGTACGTTGCCGCCAGGTGGGCTTCCGCCAGGGCGATCCCGCAGGCAGATGCCAGACCCTGCCCCAGGGGGCCCGTCGTCATTTCCGCTCCGGGGGGCTGGCAGCGTTCCGGGTGTCCCGGCGTTTTACTGCCCCATTGCCTGAACGATTGGATATCCTCCAGCGTGATGTCGTAACCCGTCAAATAAAGCATGGCATAAAGCAGCATGGAGGCATGCCCCGCCGACAGGACGACGCGGTCGCGATCGATCCACAGGGGATTGGCCGGATTATGCTTCACATGTCGGCGCCAAAGGACATAAGCCATGGCCGCCGCGCCCATGGGCATGCCGGGATGCCCCGACTTTGCCTTCTCAACGGCATCAGCCGCGAGAAAACGGATGGTGTTGATACAACGCTGCTCGAATTTTTCCTCTTTTGTCATCGATGAACTCCTCTTTCACTCCCTATAGAATTGCAGACCCCGGCAGGCGGCCCCGATCAGGGCGACCCGCGGATTAATGATAATATGGACGGGCATCCGCCCCATCAGCTCCGACATGCGGCCTTTGTGCAGAAAGGCTTCCATGAAACGGCCCTTTTTCAATGCCTGTCTGATGTGAAAAACAACGCCCCCGGCCAGATACACGCCTCCTGTCGCCATGATTTTGAGGGCCAGGTTGCCCGCCTCGGCCCCCAACACAGCGACAAAAAGATCGAGGGTCATGGCGCACAGTTCGCTGTCCTTTTCCTCCGCCAGGGCCGCATGGATAATCACCGGCGTCGGGTCCGCGGCATCCTTCAGCCTCGCCGTAAGCCACGGCGGTTCTTCCGCATAGCCCCGGTCTTTCAAAAACCCGTACACATCGGGAATCGCCTGCCCCGAACAGATTCTCTCATAACTGACATGGCCGAAACGTTCCCGGAAATCGCGGAGCATCTCTTCTTCCCGGACGCTTTGCGGCGCAAAGTCCGTGTGGCCGCCCTCGGAGGCATAGGCGTGATGCCGCCTGCCGTCCCACGCGAGATACGCCTCCCCCAGACCCGTGCCGGGGGCAATCACGGCCATGTTGCCGCCCTGTACGGGATATCCTTCATGGAGAAGGTCGAAATCCTGCGCATCCAGGCAGGGAACCGCCCAGGCCGTTGCCTCCAGATCGTTGAGGAGCTTCACCTTCGAGATGCCGAGGGTCCGGCTCAAAGCACTCTCCTCCAACACCCACGGCAGATTCGTAATTTTGGCCTTCCCGTCCGCAACGGGACCCGCCACGCCGAAACAGGCCGCCGTCACGGGCTGATTTTCCCGTTCGAGAAATTCCTTGACGATCGCATCGAGGGATGAGGACGGATCGCTGGGGAACGCGGCCTCAACCGACGCTTCCGGCTTCATGCGGCGGGGATCAAAAAGACCCAGCCGGGTTTTCGTGGCGCCCACGTCAACGGCAAGCAGCATGAGGGTCACCTTTTATGTTTCATAGGATACGGGCATTTCATCGTTCATCCAGTCGAGATAATCCCGGCTGCCGGCAACAACGGGGACAGCAATGATCTCCGGCGTCTCATACGGGTGGATCGATTTGACGGCCTCCGCAATTTTGTCGAAGAAATCCTGACGGCTCTTGATGATGCATTGCCACTCCCTATCCGTTTCCACTTTGCCCTTCCACCGGTAGATGCTCGCGACGGGACCCGCAATCTGGACGCAGGCGGCCAGCCGCTTTTTCACAAGGAATCGGGCGATTTTTTCGGCATCCTCTTTGTTGTCCGTCGTCGTCGTGACGATGATGTAATGATTCATCACGGACATCCCGTCAAACATTATCCGGCAGCGACGCGCATTCATACATCATGATGGCGGCGGCCTGGGGCAGGCTCAGGGAATCGGCGTCTCCAACTCCGGGAATCCGCCATAACTCGTCGCACGCGGCAAGCAGGGATTTCGGAATGCCGTGGCTCTCGCTGCCTAAAAAAAGAGCCGTCTTGCCCCCTGCGCGCACATGAGGCCGGGCGCCTTTCCGGGCATGGCTCCCCAAGACAAAATAGTCCCTTTTAATGAGCGGCATGGCCTCGTCAAAGGCAACCTCGTCGACGATACGGACATGAAAAATGCTCCCCATGGAAGACCGCACGACCTTGGGATTCGTAAAGTCTACGCTGCCTGCGCCGAGCAGGATCGTGCCGAATCCGAACCATTGGGCCGTCCGCAGCAGGGCGCCGAGGTTATTGGGATTGTTCACCTGGTGGAGCAGAAGAAGCCGTTCCGGCTTCCGGCTGAGCGCCGTTGCGACATTTTCCCGGGGAGGCCTTTCAACGACGGCCATCAGGCCTTCCGATTCCCTGTCCTGGCTTAATTTCCCCCATTGCGCGTCTGTCAGCCCGAAGACGGTCTCATCGGTGATGACGGTAAAAAGAAACGGCTCCCAGCGGTCCTTTTTCCTCCCCATGACCAGAAACGCTTTGACTTCCCAATGACTCCTGTATAATTCCTGAATAATTTTATAGCCTTCCGCCAGGAAAAGCCCCTGCCCGCGGCGCTCCCGCGAATGACTCAGGTCTGCCCATGCCTGTAACTGCGATTTGGACGGTTTGATTAATTCGAGGCTGTGCGCCATGTTCAAAACCCCTCGCGAGTTCCCTTTTTATTTCCAAAATATCGGATTCGGCAGGCTTCTTGGATTTGTCTGCGGGCGATGCATTTTCCGGGGGGAGTATAGGGTATGGCGTCCGTGATGTCAAAAAAAAAATTTTGGGGCTTAAATTGTGTTGCCGTACGATTGACCGGCAAAAAACGATTATGGGTCATCCAGCGGATGGGGAAACCAATTACCGGAATTAACTTGACTTGCCGTGGCTGTTTTTAATAAACTTCATGACGCACCATGGGGTGCGTGCTTGGGCAAATAAACCGGTCAATATGGAATATAGCGGAGGAACTTATGAAAAAACGGAATGTTGTGATGTTCATTCTTTTTATCGGCGCGGCATGCGGATGGGCGCTGCTTGGGTTCACGGGCGCAGCGGTCGCCGGCGGAGGGGTAAACCACAAGGTCAAGATCGAGAACCGGACCGACTTTCACTGCTGGGTCACGGTGGTTTACGGGGGCACGGTGACCAATCGCGAATACGAGGAGCGCACCATAGCTCCTCACAGCTCCACCACCGTGGGGACCGGCGCCCAGTGCCCACGCTGGATTGAGGGGCAATGTGGGGAAGGAATATATGCTATCACCGTACGCGATTTCCAGTCTCGCTGTACGCTGGGGCCGGACTGCGACAATTGCTGGAATTGCACGTCGACCTGCTGGAACTCCGATTGGAATATCACCTGCAAAAAAACCATGCAGCAGATTCCTCTCGAAGACGGAGACTTCAAACTGAACAAATGACGGCATAAGGGACTCTTCCCGGAGGCTCACAGTGGTCACGGAAACGTTGTAATCCTTGAACAAATGACGGCATGAGGGACTCTTCCCGGAGAAACGACGCGCTGAACATTGAATGACTTTGCAAAAAAAGCCCCGCGTTGCGTCAGACAGCAAGACGCGCCATTGATCCGCTCCCGGCGGCGCATGCGGCGTTATTGAAGTTAAAGTCCCTCTTTTTACCGTTTTGTGCAGCCATGCTATCGCGCGATGATTCAGTGGATTATTTCTCATGTGCCGACTGACGACGCTTTCGTAAAAAGGCAAATCCTGTCATTTTGAGGAGCCCCACCGAAGCGGGGCGACGAGAAATCTGTAACGATTTCAAGATTTCTCCCCCGCAAAATGCGGGGTCGAAATGACATTGCTGATGTTTTGCGACTTTTTACGAGACCATCACAGATGAATACAGAAATATTAAGGAGACATTATGCAGGTAAAAACTTGGGCCGGATGCCATCTGCCGATCATTACGCCGTTTAAAGATGATTATTCCATCGACGAAGGCGGGCTGCGCAAGCTTGTCAACTATTACATCGAAGAGGTGAAGTGCGACGGCATCGTCCCCTGCGGCACCACCGGCGAATCGCCGACCCTGGATCACGAAGAACACGCGAGGGTCATCAAAATCGTCGTCGACGAAGTCAAGGGCCGGGTGCCCGTCATGGCGGGAACGGGGTCCAACAGCACCAGGGAGGCCATCGAGATGACCAAGCATGCCGCGGATTTAGGCTGCGACGCCAGTCTGCAGGTCTGCCCCTATTACAACAGACCCACGCAGGACGGCCTGCTCCGGCATTTTGAAGCAATTGCCGAAGCCGCGTCGCTACCCCTTTTTATTTATAATATTCCGTCGCGGACGGGACGCCTCATCGAGGCAAAAACCATGATCGCCCTGTCCAAACTGGATCATGTCATCGGCATGAAGGATGCCGCAGGCGACATGATGGTCACCATGGAAATCATCCGCGGCACCCGCAACGGCAAGAAAAAGTTCTATGTCTTAAGCGGCGAAGACGCACTGACTTTCCCGATGCTGGCCCTGGGCGGCGACGGCGGAATCCTGGCGGTTGCCCATGTGATCGGGAAGGAATACGGGGAAATGATCCGTCTGTATCTGGCCGGGAAAATCGCGGAAGCAAGGGATATTCATTTTAAGATGCTGCCCATGGTCCAGACGCTCTTTATTGAGACCAATCCCGTCCCCGTCAAGGAAGCGCTTGCCATGATGGGCCTGCCGGCCGGGAAACTGCGGCTCCCCCTGTCGCCTCTGAAAGATGAAAACCGGGAAGTGCTTCGGGCGGCCCTGCATCAGTTCGGTTATCTGAAGCCGAAGGCGGGGTCCGGGAGAGGAATAGCATAAATAATTTTTTTAAGGAAAATCATGACTCGTCATTTGCTGTTCGTTGTCGTGCTGTTTGCCTGTATCTTCATCTTCGGGATGCCAAACGATCAAGCCCGCGCCGAAAAATCTTTAAATCTTGAGGACTGCCGCAGGATCGATGATGATGCCGCGCGTCTTAACTGCTATGACGAGATAGCCGGCAGAAAACCGACAATCCCGGCTGTGACTCAGACAGAACAGCCCTCCGAAGGGGCAGAACGCAAGAAACCCAGCTACCTGTCCGGCAAATGGCAACTCGATGATGAGAGCCGCAGACGCCGCTTCGCCATCATGTCCCATCGGCAAATCTACATTCTGCCTTTTACCTACAACTTCAACCAGGATAAAGAAACCTTTAAGGCGGCAAATCCGGACATCAATGTCCAGAACGCCGAGACAACCTTCCAGCTTAGCTTCAAGATCAAACTCTGGGAAAGCATTTTCGGCACAAACCTGGACCTCTGGGCGGCCTACACCCAGCTTTCCCTCTGGCAGTTTTACAACACCGAAGCCTCTTCGCCCTTCCGGGAAACAAATTATGAACCGGAAATCCTTTTCAATTACCGGATGAATCAGGACATCTTCGGCCTCGTCAGAAGCCGGTTCATTCAGCTTGGCTTCAATCATCAGTCCAACGGCCGCAGTGAACCCCTCTCCCGGAGCTGGAACCGCGTGGTGGCCAACTTCGGCTTTGAACGGGACATGTTCAATATCGTTCTTAGGACCTGGGGGCGCGTCCCCGAAAGCGCCGAGCATGACGACAATCCAAAAATCACATCCTTCCTCGGATACGGCGAACTCTGGCTGGGCGCCATCTGGCGGGACTACCATCTGAACATGATGTTCCGGAACAACTTTCGCTCCCGCAACCGCGGCGCCATGTTGTTTGAAGTGAGTTTCCCTCTCATAGAACACCTGAACGCCTACGTGCAGTATTTTGCCGGATACGGCGAAAGCCTCATCGACTACAATCACTATGCAAACCGGATCGGCGTGGGCGTCATATTGAAGGATTGGTAAACTCAAAAGGTTTTCCGCGCCGTCCGCCGTAATACGGTTTGGCCATATTAACTTGACACATCAAACGAGGTAACCTATATTTTCAAAAAAATGAACAAAGGAGCAGAAAATGAGCCCAACCGTTATATTTAAAAAACCGGAGGAACCGGCCGGACCGCCGATGCAGGGCGGGAAAGGCATCGTGATCTTCATCGCCGCCTTTGTTGTCATGCTTTTTTCGTGGCAGATCGTCAGCCTGATTACGGACTGGTACTGGTTTCAGGAGGTCGGCTATGAAACGGTCTTTTCCGTGAGCCTCATAGCCAAAATCAAGACGGCCCTGTTGTTCGGCATCGGCTTTATGGTCATCTTTTTCGGGAATATCTACCTGGCGGGCCGCTTGTCCGCCCGTCAGCGCCCCATTGATCTGGGGGGCGGCATCCCCATTCCCACACCGGAAATCGACAAACATGCCCTGAACCATCTCATTTTGTCGAGCACCATCGTCTTTGGGTTTTTTTCAGCCATACAGGGCGCGGCTCACTGGGAGGAGCTTCTGCGTCTCACCCATGCGACGCCTTTCGGCTTAACCGATCCCCTCCTGGGAAAAGACATCGGCTTTTATGTATTTGAGCTTCCTTTTTTGTCCTATGCCTACACATGGCTGATAACGACCGTCGTCATCAGCGCCGTGGCCGCCGGGCTGATTTATTTTCTCCGCCGGTCCTTCATTTTCATACCGCCGAAGACCGTCTATTTTGCGCCGGCCGCCAAGGCGCACCTGTTGATTCTCCTGGCGATCGTCTTCTTTTTAATGATTTACGGCTACTGGCTCGATCTAAACGAACTCCTCTTTACCAAGCGGGGGGTCGTATTCGGTCCCGGATATACGGAGGTAACGACGCAGGTCTGGATCCTCAAGGTTTTAATGGGACTGTCCGCCCTGACGGGCCTCGCCGTCCTGTCCTTTATATTCATGAAAAACTGGCGGATTCCCGTAGCGGCGGTTCTGATATTTGTCGCCGTCGTAGTCGTCGGCCGGGGCATGTATCCCGCCTTTGTCCAGCGGTTCAAGGTCATCCCCAATGAGATCGTGGCGGAAAAGCCGTATCTCGAACAGAACATCAAATATTCGAGGATCGCCTATAAACTCCACGATATCGAAGATAAAGAATTCCCCGCGGAAGACAACCTTACCATCGAAGACATCCGCCGGAACGATCCGACGATAAAAAACATCCGCCTCTGGGATCATTCACCGCTGCTCATGACGTACAGTCAGCTCCAGGAAATCCGCACCTATTATAAATTCGTCGATGTGGACAACGACCGCTACACCATCGGCGGGGAATACCGCCAGGTCATGCTCTCGCCGCGCGAGCTCTCCTACGCTGCCCTTCCCTCGCGGTCCTGGGTAAACGAACACCTCAATTACACCCACGGCTACGGCGCCGTCATGGGGCCGGTGAACCGCATATCGCCCGAAGGATTGCCTGAATTCTTCATCAAGGATATTCCGCCCGTCTCTTCGACGGAAATCAAAATCACCCGCCCGGAGATCTATTACGACGAGACCTCCAATGATTATGTCTTCGTCAAGACCAAGCGTCCCGAATTCGATTATCCCGTGGGGGATAAGAACGTCTATGCCCGTTATGAGGGCAAAGGCGGCGTGCCTCTTTCCTTTTTCCGGAAAGTCCTTTACGCCGCCCGGTTCGGCGCTTTTACCATCCTGCTTTCCGACGACATCACCAAAGAAAGCCGGGTGATGTATTACCGGACGATCAAGGAGCGCGTCGCACAGATCGCGCCTTTTGCGCGCCTCGACAGCGATGCGTACCTCGTTATTTCGCCGGAAGGCAGGCTCCTGTGGTTTGTGGACGGTTATACGGTTACGGATCGCTTCCCCTATTCCGAACCGGTTCCAAAAATGGGCAATTACATCCGCAACTCCCTGAAGGCCGTCGTTGACGCCTATGACGGCACGGTGCAGCTCTACATCAGCGACGCCGACGATCCGATCATGAAAACATACGCCAAGATTTATCCCGGCGTGTTTAAGAACCTCGATCAAATGCCGCCGGAGCTTATGAGCCACATTCGCTATCCGGCAGGGCTGATGGCGATTCAGGCGCGCATGTACCGGGCTTATCATATGCAGGACCCGCAGGTTTTCTACAATAAGGAAGACTTGTGGTCGATTCCCATGAAAGCCGTAGCGGGCTCCGAAAGGGAAATGGAGCCTTACTACACCATCATGAGGCTGCCCGAGGAAAAGAAAGAGGAATTCATTCTCCTGCTTCCCTTCACGCCGCGCAACAAAGACAACATGTCAGCCTGGATGGGCGCCCGCTGCGACGCGCCCAACTACGGGAAGGTCATTGTTTACAAATTCCCCAAGCAGAAGCTGATTTATGGGCCGCGGCAGATCGAGGCCCGCATCGACCAGGACACGGAAATTTCCAAGCAGATTTCTCTCTGGAACCAGAGCGGTTCCCAGGTCATCCGGGGAAGTCTGCTGGCCATCCCCATCGAAAAATCGATTCTCTACGTAGAGCCCCTCTACCTGGCGGCGGAGAAAGGGCAGCTTCCGGAATTGAAGCGGGTCATCGTGGCTTTTGCAAACAACATCGCCATGGAGGATAACCTGGAACTTTCGCTGCAGCGCATATTCGGCGGGACCCTCATAAAATCCAAGGAACCGGTGGGAGTCGGCGCGCCTCCCCCGGTAGCGGAGAAGATCATCTCGGATCGGCAGCTGGCCGTCGAGGCCCTCTCACATTACCGCAAAGCCCAGGAAGCCCTGCGCCAGGGCAAGTGGGGCAACTACGGAGAAGAAATGAAACTTGTTGAAAAGATTCTCCAGGATTTGGAAAAGAAGAAATAGCCGGCTGGGAGGGGCAGAGATCAAGGAATCCGGCAGGTGACCGTGTGAGAACTTTGAATTTCCGTTTTTCCTGTCATGGTGAGGCGCATAGCGCCGTGGCAATCTCTCCAATTATTGGATACTGATGAGATTGCTTCGCTTCGGTCGTCATGACAAAAGAGGCGTTTTTCAAAGGTCTTCTTGTACATGCCTGTCATGCTGAGCTTTTTGTGATTTAGTGGTTGTAAACCTTACTTAAAATAAAGGATGAATATTATGGAAGAAACATGGACACATCGGTTTGCCCAGACAAACGGAATTCGAATGCACTATGCCGAGCAGGGTGAGGGATTTCCTGTCATTTTCCTGCACGGGTTCCCGGAATTGTGGTACTCCTGGCGCCATCAGATTCCCGCTCTCGCCGCCGCGGGATTCCACGCTATCGCCCCCGACCTGCGCGGTTATGGAGACACGGACAAGCCCGTCGGCATCGAGCTTTACGACATTTATCATCTCGTTGCGGACATGACGGGCCTCCTTGACGCCCTGGGCGAAAAAAAGGCCGTCATCGTCGGCCACGACTGGGGCGGCGTCATTGTCTGGCAGATGGCCCTGCTGGCGCCTCAAAGGGTGGAACGGGTCATTTCTCTCAATACCCCTTTTCATGGCCGGGGGCAGACAAGGCCGACGGACGCCTATAAGAAGTTAGGCGACGGCCGGTTTAATTATGTCCTCCATTTTCAGGAACCGGGCCTTGCGGAGTCGGAGATCGAGCCCAATGTCGAAAGGTGGCTCAAATCGACCATGCGCAACATTGCCAAAGACACAAGCTTCATGACGGACGAGACCATGAAGGTTTATTACGATGCTTACAAAAAGGGCGGATTCACGGGGCCCATCAACTATTACCGCAACGCGGACCGCAACTGGGAGATCACGGCCCACCTGACGGACGCGAAAGTAACCATGCCCGCCCTCATGATCGGCGCGGAAAACGATCCCATCCTGCTGCCGGGCATGATGGACGGCATGGAGCGCCATTGCACAAATCTGACAAAACGCCTCATCGGCAACTGCGGCCACTGGACGCAGATGGAGCGGCCCGACGAGGTGAACCGCATTCTCATCGAGTATTTAAGCGATTTAAAACGTTAATCAGGAGGCCCTCATGACAACAACCCCATATAAAATGCTGTTTCAACCCATCAACATCGGAAAAATGCAGCTGAAGAACCGGATCGTCCTGCCGCCCATGGGAACCGCTTATTCCGAAGCGGGAATCATCGGCCGGCGCATCATCGATTATTACGAAGCCCGGGCAAAAGGCGGAACGGGACTCATCATCGTGGAAGGGACCGGTCCCGGCGAATGGTGCCGGGGTCCCAATCAGGTGGGACTGGGCGACGACAAGTATCTGCCGGGCTGGGAAAAGCTCGTCAAGGCGGTGCACAAGCACGGCGCGAAGATTGCCGTCCAGCTGCATCATGCCGGTTATGAAGTGAAAAACGGCGAGTATGTCCAGGTATCGCCCTCCGCCGTGGCGTCGCCGGGCCGGATGATCGGCGTCGGCGGCAGACTCCCCCATGAACTGACGGTTGAGGAAATCGAAGAAATCATCCGGTGTTTCGCCGACTCAACGCGGAGGGCCAGAGACGTCGGCGTGGACGGCGTGGAAATCCACGGCGCCCACCAGTACCTTGTCGCCTCGTTTTTGTCTTCCTCGTCCAACAAGCGAAAGGACAAATACGGCGGCAGCTTGGAGAACAAGGCCCGGTTCCTCGTCGAAATCACGGAGGCCATGAAGGCTGCCGCCGGGGCCGATTATCCCATCTGGCCGCGCCTGAACGTTATGGAGTACGGCATCGAAAACGGCATCACCATCGAAGAAACGCTTGAGGTTGTGCCCATGGCCGTCAAAGCAGGGGCCTGTGCGGTTCACGCTTCCGCTTATGCGGCCTTTTCACATATCACCAAAGCGCCCCTGCCGGACAAAGCGGCCTTTCTTGTCCCTTTGGCGGAAGCCGTAAAAAAAGTCACGACGGTACCGGTTATGGCCGTCGGGAGGCTCGATCAGGAAACGGGCGAAAAAGTCCTGAGGGAGGGGAAAGCCGACCTCATCGCCATCGGCAGGCGCCTCATCGCCGATCCTGAGCTTCCCAACAAGGTCATGGGAGGAAGGCTTGAAGACATCAATTACTGTATCGGCTGCATGGAATGCATCGAACGCCTCGGCCGCCGGGGTGAAGGCGTTATTTGCACGATTAATCCCGCCGCGGGCAGGGAAGAAGAACGGCGCATCACGCCCGCCCCGGAGACGAAAAAAGTGGTCGTGGTGGGCGGCGGACCGGCAGGGATGGAGGCGGCGCGTGTTGCCGCCCTGCGGGGCCACCGGGTCGTCCTCTTCGAGAAGAACGACAAACTGGGCGGCCAGCTGACGATTGCCGCCATGCCGCCGAACAAGGAAGACATTTTCCCCTGGATTGCCTATCAGACAACGCAGCTCGAAAAGGGCGGCGTCGAAACGCGGCTCAACACGGAGGCAACGCCGGAGATTATTCTGGCGGAAAAACCCGATGCCGTCATCCTCGCCCTGGGCGGCATCCCCGTAAAACCGCCCATCGCCGGCATTGATGCCCCCAACGTTGTGACGGCCCAGGACGTCCTGGCCGGCAAGGCCCCGGCGGGGCAGAATTGCGTGATTATCGGCGGCGGCCTGGTGGGCTGCGATACGGCGCACTGGCTGGCCACGAGAAGCAAGACCGTTGTGATTATTGAAATGCTCAAGCGAATGGCGGGCGAGATGGGCCCCATGGCCAGGCGCCGGTTGCTGGACGGTCTCCGGGAACAACGTGTTGCAATGTACACCGAAGCGACGTGCCGTGAAATATCCGGAGACGGCGTGCAGATCACGACGGCCGACGGGCGGCAGACAACATTGCCTGCCGATACGGTCATACTCGCCGTCGGGTCTGCCGGGAACGACGCCCTGTTCAAAGCCATGGCCGGAAAAGGACCGGAGGTTGTCTGTGTCGGCGACGCCGCGGAGCCCCACGGGATCATGGAAGCTGTGCGCGACGGCTACCTGGCGGCTTTGAAATTATAGTGTCGGTAAATCTCCGGCAAAAGGACAAGCCATCGGCCTCACACCGGAAACCCGGTTTCCCATGCCCCCGGGAAATGAACTGCAAAAAAAGGGATAATAAACGGCAGGGGCCGGTTCTTCAAAAGCGAAGACCCGGCCCCTGTTTGTCCTATGTGTAATCGTAGACGCCTTTGCCCGTTTTCCTGCCGAAGCGTCCCGCCCGCACGAGTTTCTGTAAGATCGGCGCAGGCCGATACTTGTCGCCCAGTTCCCGGTGCATCCCTTCGATGACGTGCAGCAGGGTGTCGTTCCCCACCAGATCGGCCAGGGCCAGGGGCCCCATGGGATGATTGCAGCCCAGGACCATGCCCTTGTCGATGTCTTCCGCACTGGCAATCCCTTCATCGAGGGCGTAAAACGCCTCGTTGATCATCGTGCAGAGGACCCGGTTGACGGCAAAGGCGGGGGCTTCCTTGACGACAATGACGTCCTTGCCGATTTTTTTGCCCCATTCGGAGGCGATGGCAAGGGTCTCGTCGGAGGTCTCGTAGCCCCTGATGATCTCAAGCAGACGCATCACCGGCACGGGATTGAAAAAATGCGTCCCGATAAACCGCTCCGGGCGTTTCGTGATGGCCGCCATTTCCGTGATGCTGAGGCCGGAGGTGTTGGTAAAAAACAGGCAGTGGGCCGGCACAATCGTTTCCAACTCCCCATAAACCTTTTTCTTGACGTCCATGACCTCAATAACCACTTCGACAACGATGTCGGCATTGCCGGCAGCCTCCGCAAGATCAAGGGTCGGTTTGATCCGCCCCAGGACGGCTTTCATTTCCTCCTGGGTGCGTTTCCCCTTCTCCACATCCCGCCCCAGATTCTTCTTTATGGTATTCATGCCGCCATCGATAAATCGCTGTTCAATATCGCGCAATGCAACCTGATAACCTGCCTGGGCACATATCTGGGCTATGCCGTTGCCCATCAACCCGGCGCCTAAAACGCAAACGTTTTGAATGTCCATCATCAACCTCCTTTACTTCATTAGTTGCCGACCGTTACTTTCATGCCCTCTTTTTCCACAATGTCTTTTAATTTAAGGATCTGTTTGTCGCCGGGCGCCTTTGCGATGAAGATATCGCCGGTCTTTCCCAAGTGCCTTTTTTTAGCGATTCCCCCTTCATGGTAAGGGAGAAAAGAGACCTTCTCCACGCCCAGTGACTTTCCTAACCGGGCAATCTTTTTGACGTGGCCGACGGAATCGTTAAAGCCGGCCACGAGCGGCAGACGGAGCCAGACTTCTGAACGCTTTGCGGCCTTTTCCAGATTTTCAAGAATAACCGCATTGTCCACGCCGGTGGTTCTTTTATGCTCCGCCGGGTCAAGGTGCTTCAGGTCATAGAGGAGGACATCGACAAAAGGCAGAAGGGACTTAAGCTTTTCCCAAGGAGCGTAACCGGATGTGTCGAGGGCCGTATGCAATCCCTCCTTCTGGCATTGTTTCAGCAGCGCCAGGACAAACCGGCTCTGCGCCAAAGCCTCGCCGCCCGAAACCGTCACGCCGCCGCCGGAATTTTTATAAAACATCCGGTCCTGCACTACCTCATCCATAACCTCTTGCACGGTCATTGTTTGACCGCAGATCGTCAAAGACTGATAGAGACAGGCGGCAACGCATTGAAAACAGTTGTCGCACTTCCGGCGGTCAATAGTCCGTCCCGACTTCCGCGTCAGGGTGACGGCCCCCTGGGGGCAGGCCTTGACGCAGGCGCCGCATCCCTGGCAGAGAATATCCCTTGCCAGAAGTACGGGGGCAAAATCCTGCGATTCCGGATTGGAGCACCACAGGCAGCTAAGCGGGCAGCCCTTCATGAAGACGGTGGTTCGGATGCCCGGCCCGTCGTGGACGCTGAAACGCTGGATATTGAAAACGACGCCGGTTTCCATGGCTACTTTAAACTCTGCTCCGTCCTGGCGATGATGTGATCTTGCAGACCCCGGGACAGATCGACAAAGTAGGCGCTGAAGCCGGCAACGCGGACAATCATATCGGCGTATTTTTGCGGATAGGTCTGGGCGGCGACCAGCTTATTCTTATCGACCACGTTAAACTGGATGTGGGGCACTCCCATATCCTTCCAGGTCTTGAGATAACTGATGAAGACGGGCTTCAGGTCGTCATCCAGGAACTTCGGCAGAAACTTCTGGTTCAGCAGGTGATTGTAGGTATCCACCGTCGAAATCTTGGCGCAGGAATTGAGCACCGCCGTAGGGCCTTTCCTGTCTTTGCCCGGCAGGGGCGCCAGGGTCGAATCGGCGAAGGGCTCGCCGTCCAGACGACCTTCCGGGGTTGCCGGCGTATCGATGGCCAGGCCGTAGGTGGCGGACACGGCGCTTCCGTCGCCGCGGTTGGAAAAACCGTACCGGTCTTTCACCGTTTCCATGGCCGCCTCACCGCGGCTGTGCACGTCACGGGCAATGAGATCGGCGTAGTTGTCGTCGTTGCCGAATTTGGGGGCGTTCAGGCAGGCCTGCCGGATGTCCTCGCGGCCCGCCCAGTTCTTGTCCATGATCTTGATCAGTTCGGGCAGGGTCAGGAGCTTGTCGTCGAAGACGACTTTCCGGACCGCCGTGATGGCGTCGGCGACATTCGTGCCGCCGATGACCTGGGTGAAATGATGGAGCATGGAGGGATACACCCATTTCCGTGCGTCCTTCCCTTTTTCGATGCAGCCCTCGACAACGGCGGAGTAGAAGGGGCGGGGGCAATACTTCTCATAAAGCTCCAGGTTGATCCGCTCCAGCTGTTCCATCTTGTTTGTGAAAAACCGGACCTGCTCTTCATAGGCTTTGAGGAGATCCTTCCAGGATTTGAACGTCGCCGGGTCTTTCGTGCGCGCGCCGCGCTGCTCGCCCGTTTTGGGATCGACGCCCTGATGCAGGGCCCACCAGAGGCATTTGGGCAGCACGAAATAGCCCACAGACCGGCGCATGACGTTTTTGCCGGGGATTTCGATATAGACGCAGCCCGTGACGGCATAGTTTTTGGCGTCTTTTTCCGGCACGCCCCAACGCTTATACAGCGGGATCAGGGCTTCATCGTTGAACAGAGACGGATAGCCGACGCCCGTTTTGATGACGTCCACAGCACTGTCGTAAACCTTGTCCGGCGTCTTTGCATGGAGACGCAGGACGATGCTGGGCTCGATCAATTGCAGTTGTTTGGCCGCCTCGAGGGCCAGGTAAGTCAGATCGTTGGTGACGTCCCGGCCTTTTTCATCGGTCCCGCCGATAGTCACGGCCTGGAGGGATGCAACGCCACCGTAAACGGAACTCACCGTGGGCGAATAAACCAGTCCCAGTTCGTTGAGTTTGATCCAGAGGAGCTGCAGGATGTCAAGGGCTTCTTCTTTCGTGATGCGGCCCGCCTTCAGGTCTTTTTCATAGAAGGGGCCGAAGAGCTGATCGATGCGGACGCCGACGCCGAGTGTGGAATATTCGACATAACGGATCAGATGAATGAAATAGAAAAACTGGACCGCCTCGGCAAAAGTCTGAGGCGGCAATTCCGGCACAATAGAGCAAATCCGGGCGACTTCCCTAAGTTCCGCCTTCCGGTCCCGCTTTGTTTCCTTTTTGGCCATCGCCTCCGCGAGTTTGGCGTAGCGCCGGGCAAAGCGGATAACCGCCTCCAGGCTGATGATCACGGCCTCCAGAAACTCCTTCTGGTCCACATAGTCCACGGGGATGGTCCGGTCGATTTCCTCGATCCGTTTCCGGGCCATGTCGATGCGGCCTTTGAGCCCTGTTTTAAAGAGGTTTTCATAATCCGGGATGCCCAACTCGGACAGCTGGCTCCAGAGAAATGTCCCTTCATAGGTCCAATATTTTTTCAGATCGTCGGGCAATGCCTCCTGGTGGCGGTCACTCATGGATTTGCCCTTCCAGTAGGCGCAAAGTTCATCCAGTTCCTTCCGGCCCGCCTTGTCGAGGAGACTTTTCCCGGCTTTACTGTTCACCAGACGCAGGACCGATTTCCAGTTCTGGTCGATGGGATGGTAAATACCGTTTTTATCGGACGTCTGATAACCCACAATCCGCTCATGATCGCGGATAAAAATACCCATTTTATCCAGAAGATTGGCCAGGGCTTTGGCCCGGCGGAGAACCATGGCCTGCCCGTCCGTTTCCTTGAACGATTCGGTCATCAGGCGGGAGCGTTGCAGATCGAGCCTGATCCCCTTGCGATACATTCCCCGTTTTGAATCGTCATCGGCATAACCCCGCTTGACGTTGCGGACCGCCTTGCTGACGATTTTTCCCCTCAATTCTTTAGCTGTTTGCATTCCAATAACCCCCTATGATTCGGTTATGCACACCGATTTTATGATGCATTGAACTTGAGATAAAGCCATAAACATCATCGTTTTGCAAGGATGAATTTCACTCTCCTCATTCCCCATCATTGTCGCGATTCAACGCCTTAGCCCCATCCGCCGCCCCATCCTCATGCCCTGCGCCCACGGAATATGGCATGTTAAATCATTGACTCGGTTTAATGAAAATGATAGTAAACCGACGAATGCAATAGAGCTCCTATTTGTCATATATATACCGTAAAAATTCAGGGCTTATCGGATTTCATGAAGATCTCGGCTATGGTTGATCAAGATTCTGTCATTCAGAAAAAGACGAATGCCGGCGGGGTTCGGTCGAATGCCTTGCTGCGAAAGCGCGGGATTATCGTTTCCACAGCGGTTCACTGCTTTATTTTATCATTACTGGTTGTCGCTCCTGCCGCACAAATCCTTCCGGCAACGGAACCGATCATCGTTACTCTCGTTCAAAATGCCCCCGCACCCGCGGTTCAACACAAAAAGCGGAAAGGAACCGTCGCATCGATAAAAAAACCTGTACCCAAAGAAAGCAGAAATATCATCATCCCTTCAAGCCAAGGGGAACCGAGGCGCGTTGAAGAAGCGGCTCCAATGCAGGCCGGGCAGAAACCCGTCCCGGAATTGCTTACGGCAGGGGACCTTAAACCGGAGACGGAAACCCTTCAGGGAATAAAAACATCCGTGGGAGGCGCAAATTTATTCTCTGAGGCAAGCGGTGCGCCATCTTCAGAACCGCAATATGGCGGCAATGCAGGAATCCAGGAAGGGACCTTCGGGGACATCGACGCCCCGGCCTTCATCCACAGAGAACTGCCGGATTATCCAAGGTTGGCGCAGCGTCTGGGAAAGGAAGGAAAGGTCGTTCTCAAGCTGCTCATCGACATGCAGGGTAAACTCCAGGACATTGAAGTCGTCGAATCTCCCTGGCTGGGTTTTACGGAAGCCGCCGTCGAGGCCATCAAAAAATCATCCTTTTCTCCAGGACGCCGAAACGGAAAATTAGTCCCGTCAAAAGCCACCCTCTGTATCCGCTTCCACCTGAAATAAGGCAAAACCCCTCAATCCGGTTTGCGCTTCTTTCTGAAATAAAGCCGGATCGGCACATGGTCGAAACCGAAGGCCTCGCGAAGCTGATTGATCAGGTAGCGTTCATAGGAAAAATGAATCTTTTTGGGGTCGCCGACAAACATAATGAACGTCGGGGGCTTTACGGCAACCTGCGTGGCATAACTGACGGGATTGGATTTGTTCCGGTACTGAGGCGGAGGATTGGCTCGCAAAAACGCCCCAACCGCATTATTCAACTCAGCCGTATTGACCCTTTTCGTATATTGCCCGTAAACCTTTTCGACAAACTCGAATATTTTTACAACCCGCTGGCCCGACAGGGCGGAAACAAAAATAATCGGCGTGAAGTCCATAAATTTCAGTTTGTCTTTAATGTCCATCGCGTAGGTTCCCGATGTGCGCTCGTCCTTTTCCACCAAGTCCCATTTGTTGACGACGATGATGCAGGCCGTTCCCTTTTCAAAGGCCAGACCGGCGATTTTCACATCCTGCTCCGTAATGCCTTCCTCCGCGTCGATGACGAGCAGGGCGACATCGCAGCGATCGACGGCCTTCATGGCCTGGACAACGCTGAACTTTTCCAGGGTGAGGCTGATCCGGCTCTTGCGCCTGATCCCCGCCGTGTCGATGAGAAGATAATTTTGCCCTTTCATCGTAAAGGATGAATCGATGCTGTCCCTCGTCGTGCCGGGGAGGGGATTGACGATGGTTCTTTCGTATCCGAGGATTTTATTCAACAGAGACGATTTACCGACGTTGGGCCTGCCGATGACGGCAAGCTTGATCACGTCGTCGGCAGCGGTTTCCTGTGCCGCGGCGTCCGGCAGCAATTCAGCCATTTCGTCCATGAATTCCGACATCCCGATCCCGTGCTGCGCCGAAACGGCGTGGAGAGGCTCGACGCCCAGTTTGTAAAAATCCGCCACGACATCTTCATGCTTCGGGCCGTCGATCTTGTTGACGACGTAAAAAACCGGTTTGTCGACGCCCCTGAGCCGCCGGGCAATCTCCTGATCCGCCGGCATCAACCCCTGCCGGCCATCCAGCAGAAAAATAATAATATCGGCTTCTTCAACAGCAAGGTTGGTCTGTTCGCGCATCTGGATGAGGATTTTTTCTTTTGATTCCGGTTCGAACCCCCCCGTGTCGATAAGGGTAAAGGTCTTGCCGTTCCATGTGGAATCGGCATAGTTCCGGTCGCGCGTGGCGCCCGGCTCATCAATAACAATCGCCTTCTTTCTGTCCGACAGGCGGTTGAAGAGCGTCGATTTCCCTACGTTGGGCCTTCCGATAATGGCAACGATCGATTTCATTTTTCTAACCTCTATTGATTCCCCTGCCCCGTTTAGAACCGGATGAACGACTAAAATACATTTACCGTCAAAGGCCGACGTCAGAATTCTTTGCGGATGATCCGCTTGAGATCGTCCGGGGAATTCACGTTGAAAAACATCCGCCCTTCGGGGTCGAATAACCGGATCGTTTCCGGGGAGATTGAAAGGACATCCATGCCTTTATAAAAGCCGGTGATCTTGAGTTTGTTCTGATCCATGAGGTTTTTGATGTTGGGAAGGCACCGTCGCGAATAAACGGCATGGAGGGGCTGCGGCCCTTCGGTCATAGCCGGTGTAACGATATCGTACTTTCCCGCCATTTTCACCATGTACTCAATGAAGGAGCTGTTCAAATACGGCATGTCGCAGGCCGTAACAAAGCTTAAATCCGACGAGGCATGGAAGAGACCCGTATAGATGCCCCCCAGAGAGCCTTTGCCCTTAAAAATATCCGTAACGATTTGCACGCCCAGATCAAGATATTCGAGGGGCGAATTGGTAACGATCATCACTTCCGTAAAGATACCCTTTAAAATCCGCACCGTTCTGTCGATCAGCCGCTCGCCCTCCACCTCAATGAAGGACTTGTTGCTGCCCATTCTTGTATTCATGCCGCCTGATAAGATAACGCCCGTCATCGTTGCCGCTTTCCGCCTTTCACCTTTTTCATTGCACCTTAACCTGCAACCTGTTCCCTGTCCCCCGGTCTTTTCTTCCCATCCCTTTTATCTTTATGGATTCCAAATGACAAGCATTTCTTCCCGCAAGCCATATATTTGACTTGATAAAATCGCACCAAAGATATAGTAATTACCCACATATCGAATATACCGGAGGCGGGTGATGTACTGGGAAAAAGACATAGAAACCATGGATCGGGGAAAACTTGAAGCCCTCCAGTTGTCAAGGTTGAAGGAGACGCTGGAAAAGGCCGGCAAATCCCCGTATTATACAAAAGTATTCAAGGATTGCGGACTCGATGTCCATCAGATCAACACCCTTGAGGACGTGGAGAAACTGCCTCTGACCACAAAGGATGATCTCAGGGAACAGTGGCCCTACGGATTTCTGGCCTGCGGGAAAGAAGACCTCGTCAGGATGCATTCTTCATCGGGGACGACGGGGCGGGCCATCGTCGTTTTTCATACGAAAAACGATATCGATCAATGGACGAATCTCTTGGCCCGTTCCATGTACATGACGGGGATGAGAAAAAGCGATGTGTTTCAGAATCTCATGACCTACGGCCTCTTTACAGGCGGACTGGGCTTTCACTACGGAGCGGAAAAGCTCGGCGCCCTGGTCATACCGGCCAGCGCCGGCAACAGCAAAAGGCAGATTCAGTTGATGATCGACTTCGACACAACCTACATCCACATTATACCGAGTTACGCCCTCCATCTGACGTCGGTTTTTGAAGAGATGAAGGTCGATCCGCGAAAAGACACGAAAATCAAGGGCGCCTTCGTGGGGGCGGAGCCGCATTCGGAAAAAATGAGATTGATCATTGAGGATTTTTACGGTTTCAAGGCCTACAATTCCTACGGCCTGTCGGAGATGTGCGGACCCGGCGTCGCCTTTGAGTGTCCCTGTCAGAACGGGCTGCATGTCTGGGAAGACAACTTTATCATGGAAATCATCGATCCCGTGAGCCTCAGGCGCGTTCCCGACGGCGAAGAAGGCGAGCTGGTCATGACGACCCTCTTAAGAGAAGGGATGCCGATCATCCGTTACAGAACCAGAGACCTGACCCGGATCATCCCCGGACCATGCGAATGCGGCAGGACCCACCGCCGGATCGAGCGCATCAAGGGACGCAGCGACGACATGATCATCATCAAGGGCGTCAACATCTTCCCCATCCAGATCGAAAGGAAACTGATGGGGATCCCCGGCGTCGGGACAAATTATCTAATCATCCTGGAACGGGAAGACTTCAACGATACGATGATCGTGAAGGTCGAGGTGCAAAAGGAGTTCTTTTTGGGCAATTTGAAGCAGCTTGAAAATCTGAGGCGGCGCATCGTGGAAGAACTCAAGAGCGATATTCTGATTACGCCAAAAGTGGATCTTGTGGGTCCCGACAGCCTCGACAAAAGCGAAGGCAAGGCGGTAAGGGTCAAGGATAACCGAAAAGACTAATCCATAAAAAAGGGGGGCAAGATGATTGCTAATCAACTTTCGGTTTTTTCAGAAAATAAGCCCGGGAAACTCGCGGACGTAACCCATATCCTTGCGGCGGAAAAAATCAGCATCCGGGCGACAACCATCGCAACGTCCGATACGTTCGGCGTCATCAACCTCATCGTCGACGATCCGAAAAGGGCGGAGAAAGCCCTGACCAAGGCCGGGATGATGTGCCGTCTGCGCGAGGTGATTGCAGTGGTCATCGACGACAAACCGGGCGGGCTGGACCGGCTGACCCAATTGCTCGCCAGGGAAAGCATCAATATCAATAACGCCTATGGGTTTGTTCTCGAAAGCCGGGAAAAGGCCGTCTTTGTCGTCGATGTCGACCAGATCGAAAAGACCCTGAAAATCCTGGAGAAGAATAAGTTCAAGACACTCGACGCGGAAGCCCTGGAGGCCATAGAGCCTTTCCATTACATGAAATATTAATCATCAGGAGAAAATAATATGGCACACAGCAACACGGGAAATTATAAAGCCAAGCATAAAGCAGGCAAGAAAATCAGTCCGCGGCTGGTCGAGGCGATCAACAGAAAAGTCGTCAACGGCGAGATGGCCTGCGGCCAGGCGAACCGCATCGCCGGGTCCCTGAGACTCGACCTGAAAGACGTCGGCACGGCCCTTGACCTCATGGAGATTCGCATCACCAAATGCCAACTCGGCTTTTTCGGCTACGGGCAAGACGATAAGCCCCTCAAACCGGCCAAGATCATCAAAACGGACATGGAAGAGGCCATTCGGGAAGCCCTTGTGGACAACCGCCTTACCTGCAGGGCGGCATGGGACCTGGCGGCGAGATTCGGCGTTCCCAAAATGCGCATATCCTCCCTTTGCGAAACCCTCAATATCAAGATTACGTCGTGCCAACTGGGCGCTTTCTGACGACGGCTTATGAATGATGATTTTCGATATATCGCCGGATGATCCGCATGGCATTTTCAGAGTTTTGTCTTGCGTGCACGACGATTTGATCCTGGCTGAGCGTCTTTTCACCGATGCCGTGGGCATAGTTATCGACGGAACACAGGCAGGCGTAAGGCAAATCCAGCTCCTGGGCAACGATGGCCTCGCCGGCCATAGTCATGCCGACAAGATGGGCAAACCGGGCCATCATGGCAATTTCCGCCTTCGTCTCCAGCCTCGGCCCTTTCGTCTGCCAGTAGATGCCACCGTCGATTGTTTTAATCCTGCACTCGCCGGCGGCCCGGACGAGCTTGAGCCTGACGCTTGCATCGATGGTCGGCGTAATGTGCACGGCTTCCCCGGAGAAAACGGTAGGCCCCCCGTACGGCAGGATGAAATCATCCGGAACGACAAACAACCCCGGTTTTAAGGATTTCCGAAGTGATCCCGTAGAATTTACGGCAATGACCTCATCAACCCCCAGGTCTTTTAATGCCGTCATATTTGCCGGATGATTGATTTCGTGGGGAAGGATATGCCGGCGCCGGTCTGAGCCGTGCCTCGGAATGACGGCGCCCCTTGGTGAAATAAGAACAAAGGCCTTTCCGTAAGCGTTTTTTATAACTTTCCCTTTCGCATTTGCCAGCAAGTCGGCACTCGCACCGATCGTGCCCGTAATGATCCCCAGCATGCCCATAGGCCCTGTCTCCTTTTCAAAATAATAGCAATCCCACGACTTGACACGATATTTAACAGAATGAGATCATTTAGTCAAAAAACTTGATCGTCTGTCATTAATGTTGTATGTCATTGCGTCAATCATAGATATTAACATTGGAGGTTTTGGTATGGATAAGAAGGAAACGCTTGCACAGGTTACGGACGGCAGCTTTGAGACGGAGGTGCTGAAATCGGACAAACCGACACTCATTGACTTTTGGGCGCCCTGGTGCGGTCCCTGCCGGATGCTGGGTCCGATCGTGGAAGACATCGCGGAACAGTATAAAGACCGCGTCAAGGTCATGAAACTCAACGTTGATAATAATCCAAGCATATCGGCAACATATGGCGTACGGAGCATTCCCACCCTGATCCTTTTCAAGGACGGCAAGGCGCTGGATACCATGATCGGCCTCGTTTCTAAAGACCGCCTTGAGGATTTTATTAAAAAGGGTTTGTAATTTCGCAAACATCATATTTGTAATTTCCGGCTTTCCTGTGACCGGAAAGCGCTTGCGCCTGCAATAAACCTATTAACCGTAAGGAATGGCCTGTGAACCATAAAATAATTCGTTTTTCCACGGCATTGTTCATCATTGCCGCCCTCTTTTCCGGCTGCGGTTTCTGGAAAAAGCAATCTCCGCCGAGAAACGCGCCGGAGGCGCTATATCAGCGGGGATACGAAGACTATCAGCGGGGAAAGTATAAAAAAGCCATCGAAGCATTTCAAAGGCTCAATGAGGAATATCCCTTAAGCGAGCTGGCCATCATGGCTGAAATTGGCATTGCCGACGCCTATTTCAGCGATAAGGAATACGTTGATGCCGCCCTGAGTTATACCGATTTTATCAACCTTCATCCCTTGAACGAACATGTGCCCTATGCCCATTATCAAATTGCTATGTGCCATTATAAGCAAATAGACACCATCGACAGGGATCAGACGGAAACCTATAATGCCAAAACGGCGTTTGAACGGTTGATCAGCCGCTTTCCCGAAAGCAAATTCAGGCCCCTGGCGGAAAATATGTTGAAGGAATGCAATATCAAGCTGGCGGAGCATGAGCTTTATGTGGGACGTCTTTATTTCAAAATGAAAAAATACCAGGCCGCTTTGCAGCGTTTTGAAAAAGTAACGAAAGATTATGCCGGTCTTGGATTGGAAGCCAAAACAAATCAGTATATCAGTGAAACGCAAAAACGCTTGGCCGCCATGGAAAAATCTAAAATAAATTGATCAATTACTGAACATAGCCTCATCCAACGCCCTCAGACCTGCATGAGCGATAAAAACAAAAGACCGCCTCCCATGCCTGAAATTACGGCAACGACCCGCCCATCCATACCCCTCTCCTTGTCCGCTGCCGTCTTCACCATGACCATCTTTCTGGGAGCCTTTCTGCTTTTTCAGGTTCAACCCATGATCGGAAAATTCATCTTGCCCTGGTTCGGCGGCAGCCCGGAGGTCTGGACAACCTGCCTCCTGCTGTTCCAGGTGCTCCTGCTTACCGGTTACGCGTATGCCCATGTGAGCATTGCCTACCTGCCGCCCCGCGCCGCCGTCATTGTCCATATCATCCTGCTGATGGCGGCCCTGGCCGTATTGCCCGTCATCCCCGCCGAGCGCTTCAAGCCCGTTGATCTGGACAACCCCGCCCTGCAGATTTTCATCATGCTGACCGTCACCATCGGTCTGCCGTATTTTGTCCTTTCATCAACGGGGCCTCTGATTCAGGGGTGGTTCAGCCGGGCCAATCCCCACGCTTCGCCCTACTGGCTGTATGCCCTTTCGAACGCCGGTTCGCTCATCGCCCTTTTGAGCTACCCGTTCATCATCGAGCCGCTTTTGCCGCGTCTTACGCAGGTCTATGTATGGAGCGGGCTCATGGTTCTGTTTGCGGCGCTGAGCGCATTCTGTGCTTATGGGTTATGGAAGCGACCGGATGGAACCGGCGCGGCGTCTTCGCCGCCTGGAAAACCCGGGCCTGAACCGAAAGCCCCCTCCTGGGAAAACCGCCTGCTCTGGCTTGCCCTGCCCGCCGTTGCGACAACGGAGCTTATGGCCATCACCAATAAGATCTGTCAGGATATTGCCGTTGTGCCTTTTCTCTGGGTATTGCCGTTGAGTCTTTATCTGTTGAGCTTTATTCTCTGCTTTCATTCCGAAAAATGGTACCGGCGATTCCCCATGTTTATCGCCTTCGTCGTTTCCATCGCCGTTATGTTTTATATCCGGACGCATCCGCAGCAGATGTCCGCGGCGGCGGAAATCGGCTTTTATTGCGCAGGCCTTTTTCTGTGCTGCATGATCTGCCACGGCGAGCTTTACCGTTTAAGGCCCCCCGTCCGCTACCTGACAAGCTACTATCTTATGATCGCAGCGGGCGGCGCCCTGGGAGGATTCTTTGTGGTGGTGCTGGCGCCCTTTTTGTTCGACACCTTTACCGAACTTTACCTGGGACTTGCCGCCTGCTGCCTTTTATTCTATCTGACCCAAAAAAGACCGCAAAACCTGTCAACGGCCAAAAAGGCCATAACATTTGCCTTGGCTTTACTGATGGGGTTTGCCGTTGTTTTCGCTGAAAACCAATTCAACGGGAAGTGGGCTCCCGGCGTAAAACTCTATCGAAACTTCTTCGGCGTCCTCAGGGTGGAGGAGAATAACTACGGCGATCCCATGCAGCACCGGTTGGAGCTGCAGCATGGAACCACGCTCCACGGATTTCAGTTCCTGAATCCCCAGCGCGCGTTTCTTCCGACATCCTACTATGGACCCCAAAGCGGCGCCGGACTGACCATGCAATTCTACCGGAAAGGCAGCCCCCGTATGATCGGGGTTGTCGGCCTGGGGGTGGGAACGTTAGCGTTGTACGGGCAGCAGGGCGATGTCATCCGGTTTTATGAAATCAATCCGGATGTGATCCGGCTGGCCATGGAAAACTTTACCTTTCTGCGCGCCCACAGCGCCGAGGTGCTCCTCATGCCGGGCGACGCCCGGCTTTCCATGGAGCGCCAGGCCCCCCAGGCGTATGACCTGCTTTTTCTGGATGCCTTTTCCGGCGATGCCGTTCCCATCCATCTGCTGACAAAAGAAGCCTTTGATCTTTATCTGCGCCATCTCAAACCCGAAGGCGTTATCGCCCTGCACATATCGAGCATCCACATGGACCTCAAGCGGGTCATCCGGCGGCTGGCCGAGCATTTGAATTTGCACATGGTCCTGATCACCAACCCGACCGATGAGGCCCGCGGGGTTAAATCGAGCGACTGGGTCCTGCTGTCCCGGGACAACCGTTTTCTTTCCACACCGGAAATCCGGTCCGCCGTATCCCTCAAATCCAACGAGGTGAAACCTGCATCCCTCTGGACGGACGATTCCGTCAATCTCATCCAAATCCTTCATTAACTTTCGCACAAGTGGAAATGACGGACTTTTTACAAGTTCATGGCTACTGATTGGATAAAATCAGCAGCGGGCCTTCAACGATAAACCAGGAAAAGGCGACAAAACTATTTTTTTGAAGGGAACATAATGCGGTATGTGGATCATGCCGATTCGACCGGCGCCTACGTCCTGCGCGAACAGTCATTTCCCTATTCCTTATAAGGCCCATTTTGATGCCAAAATGATGCTCTAAGGCTCGAAAAAACCCATTTATGGAATATATATCATGAGTAATCAATATGTTAGCTTGGTCCGACCCCAAAGCTAAACCTGTCCTTTCTTCCTCGACAAATAAGGAGGGTTTCTTTAACCTCTGCCAGGGAGTTGGCCAATATGAACGGAAAGTTGAACAAGGCGATAGATGAATATACAAAGCTTCTAAAAAAGCAGTACGGCTCAATCATCTTGCAGGCTATGTTATTCGGATCTGCCGCACGAGGAGAAAACGACAGGGATTCAGACATCGATATCCTCATTGTTGTCCCCGACAAATACGACAGATTGAAAGATGAGATAAGCATGTCGGCGTATGAGGTTGCATTGAAAAACAATATGGTCTTTTCACCGATCGTGATGGATAAAAGCACCTTCGACTGGCACCGCATTAACAAAGACCCCTTCTATAAAAATGTCCACAGGGATGGGATAGAGCTTTGGACGAAAGCATCCGAGAACTTGTCAAAGTCCGTATAGAAAAGACCGAAGAGGACATTGATACGGCAACCGAACTATTATCGCTCAAGCGTTATCGTGCTGCAGTAAACAGGGCTTATTATGCGATCTTCAGCGTCACCACTGCCGATCTTCTTACCAAAAAGCTGGAACGCTCGAAGCATACCGGTGTGGAAGCAGCATTCAATCAGTATTTTATTAAACCCAAGATATTCGATATCGAGTACGGAAAGATATTTGACTACATTAGAACAAAACGGGAAGAAAGCGATTATACAGTCAAAGTCATTTTCGATAAGAAAACAGCCGAGACGATCGTTAGAGATGCAAAGAAGTACATACGAGAGATGAAAAAATATCTGAGAAGCATTGATGCTTTTTAGGGTAAATGATAAATAGGGAAGTGTCCCTAATATCTTAATATCTGTTATAGATCTATTTTCAGACCGTCGTAGGCGAGATAAATGCTCAGGGGGCATGAACTGTCGTGCAGCTTGTGGTATTTGCAGGTATCGCTTAGAACCTGATCCAGAGCTTCATCATCGAACGTGTGTTCGTGATGAAAAAGGCACAGACGCTGAACACCGGCGCGCACGGCCAGTTCAACGGCGAGGAGGTTGCTGGAATGGCCCCAGTTCTCCTTTGTATCGACGGCATCCAGGAAACTGTACTGCGCATCAAAGATCAATAAATCGGCATTCTTGAAAAACTCAATAAATTCGTAATGATCATCCCACGCATTTTCCTTGTGCTCCGAATCGGTCGAGTAGACGACTTTTTTCCCGTCCTGCTGAAAGCAGTATCCGTATGAATCGCCCGGATGGTTCTGTTTCATGCCGGTCACATTCATTCCGGCAACATGATAAGATGAGCCGGGATCAAGGACATGGAAGCTGATATCCGCGCCCATGGCCTGCAGAGGGACAGGAAAGGACGGCGCATTCTGCTGGTTGATAAACGCCTTTTCCATATCTGCGTGAAGTCCATAGATGTGAACCTGATTGCCGGTGATGAAGGCCGGCGTGAAAAAAGGAAATCCCTGGATGTGATCCCAATGCAGGTGCGAAATAAAGAGGTGAAAAATGTTCGACATCTTGCTTTGCCCGGCTATCTTGGCTTTCATATACTGATTGCCGAAATCCCTCAACCCTGTTCCTGCATCACAGAGGATATATCCCCCGGCATTGGATAGTTCGACGCATGATGTGTTGCCGCCGTATCCCCCCCTGACGGCAAATGGCAGTTCGTTTTGGATGAAGGTCTTTATGGCTTCGTCCGTTTCCAGTTCGAATGACCGCGATGCCTGAACAGCCTTCAATATTTTTGCTTCAATCATTTTATTGGTGATTGAAGCAGGCAGCGATCCCCTCGAACCCCAGAAACGGACTTGCATAAAAGCTCTCCTGAATAACATCGACAAGGCATTATTTTTTTCTGACGGCCTGAGTATAAAAAAAGCCGTTTTGCATGTCAACCCAATATAATGGGCTGTCGCTTGAGATGCTTAACTATTTGACATAACTTAAATGAACGTGTAGAATTTTTTCCAGATAAGCCTTGATAGATACTCTAAGAAGGAGCCGCTATGAGAAGACACAGCCTTATCCCCGGCCTTTTGCTTTCCTGCATCCTCGCACTTGCCTTGGCCGCATGCAATTCGGGCAAGGAAAAGCCTGAGGTTGTCGCAACGGTAAACGGTGCGCCCATCGATGCAGAAGAACTTCAAAAAGAAGTCGCCCGCTTCGCCAGGCAGAATCCCTCGCAAAAAATTACCGGCGCCACGGTTGAGGACCGGCTCAAGGTGATCATCGAGCAAAAACTGCTGGTGCAGGAAGCCATGAAAAAAAGACTCCATGAAGACAAAAAATTCGTCGCCGCCATAAAACAATATTGGGAACAGGCCCTCATTAAAGAACTGATCGAATCCGAAACCAGCGAGCGGGCGGAAACGCTATTTGTCACCGATGAAGAAATCAAAGAAGAATATGACCGTATGGGGTGCAGGCCGTCCGTCGTCGCCATGCGGGCGCGCACTCAGGAGGATGCCGACAAGATCGTGAACCTCATGCGGGCGGGGAAAACACCGGACGGAGCGGAAGCCAGCGGCCCGCTCTACTATGATGACGCGAAGGGATGTTCCCTGTCGAAAGCCTTCGAGATGGAGGCGGGTGAAGTGAAAGCGTTCTTTTCGGAAGGCGAGTACGTCGTCATTCATCTGCTGAAGAAGGATAAAGTGCCGATACCCCCTATGGACGACATCCGATCTCTCATCAAGGAGTCTTTACTCGCCCACAAGAAACAGACCGCCGTAAAAAAATGGATGGAAAAGGTCAAACAGTCGGCCAGGATCAAGATAAACGATAAAATGCTGCAAAGGATCGCCCATGAATAACAAACCATCTTTCAGAAGACGCCATTACTTCATTGATAAGAAATTCCAGACCGGTTTTGCCGTCAAGTTCCTTGTTATCGTTGCCGTAGCCGTCATTGCGGGTTTGGTGCTCTTTCTTTATTATTCTACGGGAACCATTACCGCCGGCTATACCGGTTCCGAAGTCAAGCTTCTCAAAACCGGCGCTTTTTTCCTCCCGACGCTCCTCGCATCAACTTTCGCGATCATTTTCGTATCAGGCAGTGTCGCGATTATCGTCATGATATTAATATCCCACCGCATCGCGGGCCCGCTCTACCGATTCGAAAAGATCCTGACGGAGCTCTACAACGGAGACCTGACTTTGCGTTTCAGCCTCAGGAAAAATGATCAGCTCAAGGATCTTGCCGACCGCATCAATGGACTGTCGGCGATCATGGACGAAAAAATCGGGAACATAAAAACCCAGGCAATTGAGTTAGACCGACTGGCGTCGGAGCTGCAAATGCTTGCTGCATCACACCCGGCAATCGAAAAAGACATCGAGCGCCTCATAAAGGAAATTAAGCAGAGACTTGTGGAACTACAGGATGCGGCCCAACACTTCAAAACGACCCAGCCGAAATAGCGTCAACCGGGAAGCACGCATTACCCCATCCGGCATTTCCGGATGCGCGGCAAACAATAGCGGCATCTTCTCTTTCGGTTCAGGGAAAGAAACCTTCCTTAATCATCACTTAAGGGCGTACACGCCGCTCCGCAATGCCTTTTTCATCATCATCTCCTTCTGTTTCGCACTTTTTTTTACCGTCAATACCTCCCGGGTTTATGCGGATGAAGCAAACCAGACCTATAAAACGCAATACGTCACCATCTCCTATGCCGACGAAAAAGATCTCCACACATTTACAAGGAATATTGCCACCGGTTTGAGCTTCCTGCGTGAAAGCCCGGAAAGCAATCCTCTGCTTGCCAAGACCCGCATCGACAAGATCGTGGAAGCGGTATGCGCAATCCTCGATATGCATCCGCTCAATTTAAACTTCGGCATCGTCCTTTATAAAACGCAGGCAGAAGTAACCGGCGCGTTCAGGGGAATGGGCGGCAGGGGCTCCGCTCCGGTGGCATTCTATTCGCACGGCACCCGGAGCATTTCCGTATCGATCGGCAATATTACGGATCGCATCCTCGCCCACGAAATTGCCCACGCCGTAATTTGCATCTATTTCGGCGTGCCTCCGCCAAGCCGGATGCAGGAGGTTCTTGCCCAGTATGTCGACAGGCATTTATGGGACCGGTAGAATTGAGGAGGACTTATGGACCGGGAATCATTGATTAAAGAGGCAAAAGAATCATTGAAGGTCACACCTGACGCAACGCATCGCTACATCGAGGCGAGGGACGTTCTGCTGGACGAAGTCAATACGCGGATGGAAGATCATCCCCAAATCGCCGTGCTTATCGGCGGCAACCCCATCCGTATGATGCACGATAATCATCGCAATCATATTGACTTCATGGCAACCGTCTTTCAATTCAACAGCTACGAAATGCTGGCCAAGACCCTCCCCTGGGTTTACCGTGCCTACGGAACACACGGTTTTTCCTTCGACTACTTCCCCCAGGTGCTGGAGACGTGGAAGGAAGCGGTAAAAAAGCACCTCGCCCCGGCCGCCGCCGCTGAAATCAACGCGGTTTACGACTGGATGCTTCATCATCACCGCCACATGATCGAACTTTCCACCGTTGTTTCCGATATGGAAGAAGCCTATCCGGACCTTGCCGATGAGCGCGGAAAGTTCGGCGCCTGCCTTCTTTCTGCCGACTTTCAAAGCTGTATGAAAATCGCCGAATCCATCCTATCCAGGGAAAACGGACAGGAGACACTCTATCTGGGACTGATCCAGCCGGTTATGTACGAGATCGGCCGTCTCTGGGAGCAAGACAAGATCAGCACCGCCGAAGAACATCTGGCCACGTCCATGGTCGGAAGAATACTGGCCGGCCTCTATGCAAAACTACCCATTCCGCCACCCGACAGGGGCAAGGCCATAGTCACCTCCGCGCCTAACGAATTTCATGAACTGGGGGGGCGAATGCTCGCGGATATGCTGGAAGCGGCGGGATGGGACATTCTTTATCTTGGGGCGAACACTCCGGCTGAAGAACTTATCAGACTGATCAGAAAAACCAATCCACGATTCCTCGCCATATCCCTGACCATGCCGTTTGGCATGGACAGAGTGGCGGCCATTATTTCAACCCTCAAGGGCGCGCCTGATCTGGGTCACATCAAGATTCTGGTCGGCGGATCGGCTTTCAACTCGGATCGTAATTTGTGGCGGCAAATCGGCGCCGACGCCTGGGCGGAAGATCCCAAATCTGCGATAAGGCAGGTTTTGACATGGTAAGCGAACACGATGTCCCTGCCCATTTGTCAAAGATATTTCTTGAGCATCCGGAGAAAATTGCCGACTATCTCCTGACCTCAGGCCGGCTTGCCGTCATCCTTCTGGATCGTCAGGGAACCATTTTGGACTGCAATCCATTCTTTCTGGAAAACATTGATTTGACCGAAAAACCTGTCGGTCAGTCTATTGATGCTTTCCTCAGCGGAGGGCTTCCGATAGACAAGGATTTAGACCGGGGAGATTGCCGGCCCATCCGGCTCACATTAGCATTGCATCATTCACTTGAGCGCTCTTTGTCGGGCCATGTCATCGAAGTTGGCAACCGCTATCTTATTTTTGCGCATAACGTCCGTCTGACCGATCACGAACTTTTTGCCACCCTGTCCAAACTCACCGATGAATTAACCGACCTGACCCGACAACTCAACAAGAAGAACAGGGAATTGGAATCTGCAAACATCACCATCACCAAACTGATGAACACGGATCCGTTAACAGAATTGACCAACAGGCGGAAACTGAAAGAAATGATCGATAAGGAGATGTCCAGAGCCAGGCGTCATGGTCGTCCGCTGTCGGCACTGATGACGGACATCGACCACTTCAAATCAATCAATGATACTTATGGACATGACGCCGGCGACAGGGTGCTGGTGCAAGTAGCAAATATCCTGCGTATGATGTGCAGAAAGGAAGATATTACGGCTCGCTTCGGCGGCGAGGAATTCGTCGTGATCCTTCCCGAAACACCGGTTGCTACCGCCGTGGAATGCGCGGAAAGAATCCGCAAATCCATTCAGTCGACGGCGTATCCGGGAATCGACCGGCAGATAACCGCCAGTTTCGGCGTAACACTCTTTCTGGCCGATGATACGGAAGAAAGTTTGATCAAACGGGCGGACACCGCCCTGTATGAAGCAAAACAATCCGGACGAAACCGGGTTGTCCTGAAGTAGCCGGCAGGCACTATTCCGGCGCCGTGCCCAATGGAAACGCTACCTGCATAGGGAAAATCCTATAATAATCCTGTCAGGAGCGTAGACCCGAGCCCTATATTTTTCATGCAGATAATTGAGAAATGGCATTAGAGAGATTGATCCTCGTGGGCATAATCTGCTGGGATTGAGCGCCAGCAAAATTCCCGTCACGGTTCATGCCGAGGTTATCCGGTTATGATTGACAAGAAACAATTTAATGCGCATAAATACACATTATGGATAGTCGGCAAATCATCTAAATACTCAAACAAAATGGATGGTATGAAATTGACAAAGCTGGCTCTCATACTCAATTCCGGCATTCAAAGCGCAAAGGGCGTGTTATCGTTCCACATCCAAAAAAAGACATACCGATTGGCACGCTAAAAAGTATTGAACGCCAGTCGGGTTATGGGTTAGGGACGCTGTTAACTTATTAACTTCATTGAATAGTTCTCGAATAAGTTTATAAGGTAACAGCGTCCCCTTTATCCCCCCCTTTATCCCCCTATGAAGATGTGACCCCCTTCCTTCTTCTAAATTTGTCTCTTCAAATCATCAATCTGTCTTCCTAAGCGTTTCATTGCTTCATTTTCTTGTTCCATTTGTCTGTCAAAATCTCTAACTTTATATTCCTTGTCTTTTTTAATTCTTTCAAAGTTGTTTTTGTGGTTGCTAATTTGTTGTGCGATATCCCTAATTTTTCTGGATATTTCTTCTGCTTTTTTTGGGTCGATCATTGGTTAAATTCTCCTTTGCTATTTTGTTAATTTTATTCATTACGTGGCGATCACAGGCCCGCGGAACGCGGGTCCGGTGTATTGCATGATTTGAACATTGGATTGAAAGTAACCTGGGTGCCGACTGGCCTTATTGCCTGACGTGACAGGTCGCTTCAATCCTTATTGGTTCGGCGCTACAACCCATACTTTAGTGTAAGGTTCTCTGTTAGCCAAGACAAAATGTTTTTTTCTCTTATATGCTGGATAATACGTTGCCAACTACATTTCCTTAACATTGCAGGTTCTCGCAGATCTGATTGAATGCTTATATAAGCAAGTAGACCATTTCCACCTTGCTGGAAAGCTGGATTACGCTCATCATAAATTAGTATGACATGACCACTATTAACAGATGCATTTCCATCTGTATTTATGCCTACTGCCAAGATATTTCTTACCAATTGATAGTTTTTATTCAGTGGGCATGGATTATAATCGCTATCATTTTTCCAATTGAGCAAGTACGGAACATAGTGCCAATATAAAACACCAATTTCGGTTAATGAACATCGTTCCCTTCTTGCCCTTTGTATTGAATAAGTTCCATTGCAATGTTCGCTCTCATAGTTTGAAACCGTTGCTTTTAATCGTGGTCGAGAACAAGTCCCGATTTCTTGTTCAGTAAACTTACATTCAATTGCTATTCGATAATCTCCGGAAATATATCCATCAAGGCTTGTACGACGTGGTTCGCCAAGATAATCTATTTTATGCTCCATCTTAAAATTATCTGATGATATTTGTGCTTTACCAAACAATGGTATTCCTTCATCATCTGTTAGGTCAGACAGGTAGTGCAAAGAGTCGTATGTTGCCAAATTACCAAATACACTTTGTGCCAAGGCTTGTGAACTGTTCATGCTACCAAACCATCTATGCCTTTCCCCTTCAGGTATCACAGCAAGTAATCTACGAGTTTCCAGTTCGTCTGCAACAGGATTGATAATGACATTTCGCCACGCTTCATTTCTAATAAAGACAGGTGGGCGTCCATCTTGGACAAACGAACGCTCAAAGAAAGTATACCCAGCTGAAAACTGAGTTTTCTGATAGTTCCAATATCGTTGGTTTAAGTCTGCTTTGTAATCTTTCATTATTATGCCTCATTTTTGATGCAGAACAAGTTATTCTGTAGTTCCGTATATCTCCGCAATTTTTGGGGTTCGCTCCTCCGTTAACGATGTCTAACTACATAATATTGAACTTCATATGTCTATATTCAATCGCCAACGATATATGCCCATATTGCCGAATATCGTGTCGTTTTTAATGCTATTACACGTTTGGTACATATCATTTGCCGGCGATCAAGTCTTCTCTGACGGTAAATTATGAAAACATAAATCGTCTTGACAGGTAAGTGATCTGCCCTATGTAAAGCGTTAGGAATCTCTGTCTTTCAAATCATTTTGCCGAAGTCTTGTCAATAGATTCTCGGGTTTCCTCGAAAACAGGAAACATCCGCGCACACCCGGATCAGAGGATTAATTTCCCGTTCACCTGTCCGTAATGCTGATAGGCCCCCCACGTCGAGGCCTGGCCGAAAATGGCCCGGCGGGCTTCGGCGATGGACGCCCCGAGGGTCTTTCCTTCAAGGGCGTTCTCGTAAAATGCGGAGGCGAATATCACGGCCGGTTCATCATCCACGGGCCAGCCGGCGCCGATATAGTTCTGGATGCCGCGGGCGAAAAACGCCTCGGCCATACCGGCCAGGCTTCGGTTCATTTCATCGGCGCCCATGGCCTGTCGTTCCTTGATGACGGAGGAAAAACAGGCATTGGCAAAGACAAGCCGCGGCACCCGGCGGGCCTGGAAGATCTCCCGCGCCGACAGGATGTAATCCTTGCCGAATACCCAGCCGCCGTGCGACGGATTCTCTTCATCAAACAGCCCGTGGCCCGCGTAGTGGACGATGTCGTATTCCTCATTGTACAGGAGCGCCAGAATCTCCACGGGATCACAGGCATTGGCGCCGATATGTTCATCAATCATAATGTCCAGACCTTTGCCTTTTTTGAAACGGTTCAGGACGTCCACAACGGCGCGGCCTTCGCGGCGTGCGCCCGGCAATCGGTATTCCTCTTCCGGAGCGGGATCGGCAATCACCAGGACCCGGAGGGAGCGATTGAGCGGGGGCATGAGGCCCGGCGAGGCCAGCATGGTCCGGAACTGACGGGTAAGATTGAGGTCAGTGCCGAAGAACGACGATCCCTGTGCTTTCTTGATGCCCGCCATCTCCCAGGGAAACGATGCCGTGCTGCGGTCGAGGATCAGGGTCAGGGATTCCGCCTCTTCGACAAGGCGGCGAAAATCTTCCGGCATGAGATAGGCGGCAAGCATCTGGCCGTATATCGTCTGTTCTTCCGGGGTTCTCGATGACATCAGCCGCTCCGCAATGTCGCCGGCCAGAAGAGACTGGACCTCGACCTCGCGAACCGGGACGACGGCCGTCTTACTCAACGCGGAAAAACGGAATTTGTCCCTGTCCCTCTCCACGGTGATTCTCGTTTCCGGGAATGCGTCCTCCAGAATGTCCGGCGGCCGTTTTTGGGGAGCCCCGGCAATGGGCAGATTCATTGTCCTGCTCGTGATCTGAAGGGAAAGATTTGGGAAAACCTTTTTTTCTTTGAGTAGCTGAACCGACTTTACGATATCCGCATACGCTTCGTCATTCCTTTCCACCAGGATGAGGGTTTGAATCCTTTGTTTCTCCGGCAATCGCTGCATTGCATCGGCCATCCCCTCGATCATGCCCCGCAGCGCCCTTTCCCTGGACAGGTTCCCCGTCCCGGAACCGATCAGGACCGTGGCAAAGGTATCCAGTTTCAGGGCCGACGCGGCATAAGCGGCATTGGCAATCAGGTATCGCAAATCGGGTTTGGTGAATTCGCCTTCGTTTCCCATCCCCGCGAGCACAACGGCTTTGGCGGCAACCTGTTTTTCCATAATGGGGATAAAGAAGAGCTCTCCCAGGCCGGCGCCGATGATCCCCTGCCGGCCGGCATGGGTAATCCAGTAATCGAGGGCCTTGTCAAGGGCCCCCTCGGCATTTACCGGCGCAGCGCCTTTGTAATGGCCGACAACCAGGACGGGGGCTTTGATCTGGGTCACATCCCCTCTCACCACATCAATGTGGAGGGGCAGGGGTTTTTGCTTTTGAAAACGGTCTTTGCCCGTTTCCTTTGATGCTTTGGGCCGGGAAGATGGACGTTGACCTGTCGCCGCTCTCAGGAGAGCCTCCTCGGCGAAACGCACATCATCGGGCGAGCATTCCTTCTTTCCTTTGACGCGCAGAGATATGTCTCCCAGTTGGCGACTGATGCTCTCTTCGCTTGCACGGTTTATCCTGTATATGCCAGAAGACGGAAGGGATCGGGATATCACCGGCTGAATGGGCAAAGCATCGGTGTAGCCCATTTTCAGGAGGTCCTGCAAAGCGGCAAGGACCTGTTCATTTTTCGGCAAATCGCCATGCGCCTCTTCCACATAGTACGTCGGAACTCCGGGAAGCAGTCCTAACTCATGGGTCACGCGGCCGTCACCGTTATCCGTGACGAGATAGTCGAATTCCCCTGGTCCGACAACCTCCATCCCCGCCAGCGTCTCCTGGTTGCACCCCGCTATATACGTCATGCGGGCAGGGTCAATCGTATCTTCCCGTTCCATATCGCGGTGGAACTGCAAGGCGCGATCAAGGTGCTTTTCCGAAACCGGGTAACGGCCCCAACTGTCCTTTTTATAGAGGCGTTGCAGAGACGGCGGGAGTTTGCTCGGCGACGGGAGCATCTCGTAGCTGCCGACAAAGGTATTGATGGTGTCGAGGATATCGGACAGGCTGTTTTTGAGGTCCGCGGCGGCCAGGAGTTTGACCAGCGTTTCACGGCCCGTCATGGTTTGGGGAATGGCAAAAGACCCGTAGTTCGGTGTGCCCAGCATAATCAGGCGTCCACCCTCGGCGCCATCGCCGCCTTGCAGGGCGTTCCACTGTTCCCCGTGACGCCGGATAAAATTTCGGCATACAAGACCGCCCATGGAATGGGCCACAAGATGCACCGGCTGATGGGGAAATTTCTGCTTAATAAACACCGCCAACGCATCGGATGCGGTGTCGATGTCCTTGCGCCAGTCAAAGGGAAAAGATTCGACATTCCATGACGCCTGAAGCCAGAGGACGGCGCGCGTATAAACCCGCTTGTCCAGTTCGCCGGGCGTCACGACATAACGGGAATTATCCTCGGAGGCGCCGTCGGGCTTAAAGGCCAGACGCCGGATCTGTCCCGCAACCAGCCTGAAGAGGCTGATCCAGATGAGGTCTGCATCGCCTTCGGTATCCGTGGTCATCAAACTGGAACCCATGATGCCGGGCACCAGGACGATGTTTCCCTCCGCAGGGCTTCGCGTACGGGCAGCCCGGGTGCGGGTCGCCAGTTTTTGGAGATAGGCGTATTCTTCGTCCCCGAAGTATTCCCGGAGGGCCTTGTCCTGGGAGACGCCCCCTGCTCCGCGTTTACCCTTTTCCGGAATCTGGAGATTATTCGCCAGGTCCGTCCAGCTCATCCGCGCGATCTCACACTGCTTCTTCTCATCCATTTCTGTCACCTCTTTTGGTTGTCCACCCCCCGCATCCCCCGCACCGTCCTCATTTATCCCCTACCGGCGGGGGCAGGGGGTGGTACGATGTTTTCATAATCCTTTCAATCCTTCTTGCAGCCCTGGTAGTGGCATCTTTTTCACCGCCACCAACAAGCCCTGAATATTTGTCAATACCTCTTCAATTGCAGCCGCATCAGAAGCCTACCTCCCCCTGGCCCCCTCCAGAGGGGGACACCAACCCCTGCACCCCCGTCAGAGGGGAACACCGCTCCCTGCACTCCCATCGGAGGGAGACACTACTCCCTACACCCTTGCCGGTGGGGGACAAAGCAGGGGCTGCTGTTTTTCCGCTTTACGAGCAACGCGGCACGCTTCACGAAAAAAGGCGAATGTCCTCCGCTGGCGGAGGTGTCACAAAGTGACGGAGGTGGTAAATACCCCCAACTATTCAATCTTTCTTGCAGCCTCTGAATATTTGTTAATACCTCTTCTATTGCAGCCGCATCAGAAGCCTACCTCCCCCTGGCCCCCTCCAGAGGGGGACACCAACCCCTGCACCCCCGCCGGAGGGGGACACCACTCGCTGCACCCCGCCGGCGTACCCCCTGCACTCCCGTAAGAGGGCTGCACCCCGCCAGCGAGGGACACCACTGCCTGCAATCCCGTCGGAGGGGGACACCACCCCCTGGGCTGTCCGGATTGTTGTCGCCTGCCAGATAGACCATTACGGTCCATCGTTTCTCTATCACCTTCGCCATAGGTCCACCTCCTTTTTAAAAAGCGAACACTGCTTATGACTTTATCCGGTAATGACTCATAAAAAGCAAACCCGAAAATCCGGCGCAGAGCAGACCGCCTACAGACCAGGCGCCGATGCCTGCGGCGGCCGGGGCCAGATAAAGGGCGGCCGCTCCGATGGCGGGGCCTAAAAACAGCCCGCCGCCCATCATCGCTTCATGAAGGCCGGCGTTTGAACCCTGCTTTTCCGACGCATGCATGGAATAGTAAAGCGATGAGTAGTACACAAGACCGATGGAGAACCCAAAACCGACTTCTGCAGCCATAAGCAGCCAGACGGATTGCGCCAGAAGAAACCCAAAAAAACAGACAATCATCAGGATAAACGCCGCCGCCAGCCAACGGAAACGGTAATGCCATCCCGCCCAGCGCCACAGGATGGCAAATGCCGCCAGCCGGGCAAACATCCACAGGGAGCAGACCATGCCCGCCACGGCTGTTGACAGTGCCAGCTTATCGGCGATGGAGGGAATTAACGGAATGACGGTATTGATCGCCACATAGCAAAAAGGATTGGCAAACCAGGCCATCCGCAGAAACCGGTCGGCTTCTGCCGGACGAAACGCCGAAGGCTCAGGCGCATCAAGATCCTGACAATCGTGTTCTTCTTTCAGCCGCCCGGCAGCGAACAGCAGTAAGGCAAGCTCAATGACCGTGAGGCCAAGGGGAAACCAGAACAGGCTTGCCATGCCCATTTTCTCAAGCAGGATGCCCGCCGTAAAATATCCCACCGCCCCGCCGGCCGCCCAGGTGATATTGTAGATGCCGACCATCTTCGACAGCGACGCGCCCGCCCGGTCGCTGATCAGCGCTTCAAGAGACGGCCAGATCAAACAAACAGCCATGTTCCATAAACAAAATATAATAACCTGGGCCGTTGATCCGGAAAACAGCATCCCCAGAACCAGGGATGCCATGACGCCGGCAAAACCGATATAGAGCATCCGGATACATCCATAACGATCGGCATACCGGCCGCCCTGCCAGGACGCGATCATATAGACAACCCCGCCAAGGGCCGCCGTCAGCAGGTTTTCAACCTCGCCGAAACCGAGTGTGCGCCGCAGGTAAAAAAAGAGGAAATTGGAATAGTAAACGGCAGCGTAGCAATTAATAAATTCGATGAGATAAAATAAACCTTTTGCCGGACTGATCATCATTACCTTCCCATGACAGGCGACCCCGTGGGGACAGTTTTAAATCTGTCCTCACATCTCCACTCACACCAGTGCTTCCGCAGGGAGCTTCGGCTCCAACGTTTCATTGGCCTTGCAAAGGTTCTCATCGGATGAATAGACGGCGATAACACCCGCATTCAAAACCTGCGGGAAATACCGGCAGACATCTTCCCGGAGTTTCTCCGGCGCCATGTCAAGGATTCGACCGCGAAACTGTTTCCGCGTCTCATCGGTCAAACCGCTGAATTCGCGAATCATGGCGGCATATCCCCGGCTTGAGGGGTCCATGGGCCGATCGAGGGCGCCGATGGTTCCGATGATGGCTTTTTCAAGGTCCTCCAAAGATACCGGTTGCTGTGTGATGGATTCGACGGCCTCCCGGTAGACTTTCAAGGTTTCCCGGATATGGGGGTCCCGATAGGAAATGAAGGCCAGCAGGCCGCTTAACGGACTATACGCGGAAGAGCCGCCGTATGCCCCGCCCTGGACCCTGATATGCTTGTACAGGTAGCCGCTGGATAAAAGCCGGGAGGCAAGAAACAAAGACGCACACGCCGGATCGGCGTAAGTAGGCGCCGGCCAGACCTGGGCGACATAGGATACCTGGGCGGAAACGGCAACACCCGCATGGCGGGGCTGCAAAGGAAGCGTTGGAAGATCTCCCACATTCATGTCCCCCGAAAGCCGACCGACAAGGGGCAAAACACTTTCGGAAAGGAGGTCAAGCCCTTCCTGGTCCGCTGAAAGATTCAACAGCAGCCTTTTTTTGTTGAATAACTTTTCCTTAAGAAATTCAAGTTTCTTCCGCAGGTCTTCTTTCGTTTCCGGAAATTTTTTGGCCACATTGTTGATGAATCGCAACTGTGTCGCGCCGTGCCATACCTCATCGAGATAGGCCGGCACGGACAGCCCCGCGCCCGCCGTACGCCTGGCAAATACATGGCCGGACGGAACAACGGAGGCATGAAGGCCGTTCTTTTTTTCCAGGATCAAATCCTTCAGGCGATTTTCATCGGTCATGTCCCCTTTCAGAAAAATATCGGACAGAATCTGAACGGCGTCCGGGATATTCCGATAAAGAGCCTTAACGCGAAAGATCATCTTCTGCCAATGGCCGGGACCGTCGGCCCGGAGACCCGATTCCAGCGCACACGATATGCCCCCCGTCTTTAAGGCAATGCGTTTGGACATTTCCTCATAGGTCAGACCGGCGGCGCCCATATTAATCGAAAGCTTCGCTAAAAGAGGCAGGTATGAAAGAAGCTCATCCGGGATGTCGCTGATATCGAAAGCCATATCCAGATAGGCAATCCCGTTCGTAAAAAGGTCATGCAGCATGGCCGGCGCGTCGCTGATTGCCGCATGGGCTGTCGGAATCGTTTCGACGGCCCGGGAGATGTCGGAAATGTTGAGTTTCGGAAGCGTCGCCTGGGCTTCATCCGAATCCGGTTCACTCTGGAAGGTCCGCAGGGCATTCGTCTCGGTTCTTATCCTGTCAATCTCTTCGGCAGATAACCGCTCTTTCATTTCCGCCATTTTTCTTTTGAAGGCCTCTTCCCGGTCGTCCTGGTACGTCCTGCTCGGCTCCATCACCGCCAGGAGGCGATGGGGATTATTTAAAAACCAGCGCTCGATGACACCTTGGAACAATCGCGGGTCTGCCGTCCATTTGCTTCGTATATCCTCGATGATTTTGGAAAAATGGAGTCCGACGAAGGGGTCGCCGTCATAGAGCCAGGTATGGAAGGCTCTGCCCATGAGGACGATGCCGTAAGGATAAACGCCGCGGCTGATTTCCTTGCCGTGAAATTCAATCTGGTGCAGCGTTCCTTCGACCAGGTCTTTGTCAAATCCCGATTGAGCGACCGCACGCAGGGTGTCAAATATCAGGTCCTCAATCTTGGACGCCCTGTCCGCCTCGGAGCCCCGCAGGCCCACGGCAAAGCAGAGCTGTTTCAAATCCCTTTCCAGACCCGTTACCGGCGAAAGGTCCTGGCCAAGACCCGAATCGATCAGGGCCTTGCGAAGCGGCCCCGCAGCGCTCCCCACCAGCATGGCGGAAACGATTTCGAGAAGAACCACCGTTTCATAATCCGTGTTCTCCGTCATCATCCAGGCGAGATTGACATAGGTTTTCCCTTGAATATCTTCATCCTTCCCGATGGGATAAAAAGCCTTGACGGACTTCGGCTCAGACCATCTCGCCTGACTTCTCACCGATGAATCCACAGCCACGCGATCAAATCCCGCGAGCATCTCTTCCAAAAATATCAGGTGATCCCTGGTCGGGATGTCGCCATAAATGAAAAACCGGGCGTTCGTCGGCGAATAGTACAGCTTATGGAATTCCTTGAACTGTTCATAAGTAAGGGATGGAATCACATCGGGATCGCCGCCGGAATCGTGGGCATAATCGCTGTCGTTGTACAGATTTTCCTGGACGGATTTATACAGGAGCGATTCGGGCGAGGAATAGGCGCCTTTCATTTCATTATAAACGATCCCGGAAATCATGAGATGAACGCTGCCGTCATCCTGATCAAGGACCTCGACGTGATGTCCCTCCTGACAAAAGGTTTCTTTGAGCAATCTCGGTTTTAAAACCAGATCGGTATAAACGCGGGCGAGATTGTAAAAATCCATTCGTTCCTGACTCGCTACGGGGTAAACGGTCTTGTCGGGATAGGTAAAGGCATTGAGAAACGTCTGGAGAGTGCCCTTGATCAATTCATTGAAGGCATCCTTCAGGGGGTATCGGTCGGACCCGGCCAGAACGGAATGTTCAAGGATATGCGGCACTCCGGTTGAATCTTTCGGCGGCGTCCGGAAACCGACGGCGTAGAGGTTTTCCTTATCGTCACAGTGCAGATGGATGATCTTCGCGCCGGTTTTGTCATGCTCTATTTCATAGGCCGTCACCCTGATATCACTAATCTTTTCAACCCTTAACACATGAAACCCATGGAATTTTTCTCCCACGGATAGCTGCGCCTCCGGACAATTTGCCTCATTGATCACGTCGTTTCCCTCCCCCAAATTGAACTGTCTGCTGCGATGATGCTGAATTTTTTTGATTAAGCCCAGTGATTGCCATGTGTACCCGAATCAGCGGGAAAAGTAAAGATCCGCTGTCTGCCATGCCCGAAAAGTTCTTTTCCTTTGACATACAAAGACATTTTTTCTAAAGTCGAAAAGTTAATTTAATACCATAATCTCTTTTTTGGAATGAATCCTGCTGTATGACAATATAAGCGCATGATGAACTCGTAAAATGCCGTCACTCTGGGGTAAACATGTTCCAAAATTGTTCTGCTGACATTTGTATTTTGGGGAATTCTGCTTTGGCCGGCATGATGATTCAGGATATTTGTCGACTTGCGACTTATACGGCATCATCAATGAAGCATGATTAGAAATAACCACTTATATATATTATGCTGACAAAAGGATCAACAGAAGAGACAAAATATTGCTTAAGCTGGAGGGAACCAAACTTCAGCGGCAAGGGGACGTTGGTCTGGCCCGACGGCAGTCGTTACGACGGCGAGTTTGTTGACGGAAACATGGAAGGCGAAGGCGTCTTTACATGGCCGGACAACAGCAGCTACAAGGGCCAATGGCGCAATAACCTGCCGCATGGAAAGGGCATCTTCATTTCACCTGACGGAACTCAATGGGAAAGCAGCTGGGATCAAGGCAAAGAAACCGATTTCAGGACAAAACTCAGATACGAAGAAGAAGATAAACACCGGGAGGAAGAAGAAGCCAGGCGCAAGGCAGCGGAAGAGAAAGAAGCCAAACTCAAAGCAGAAGAGGAAGCAAGGCTCAGGGAAGAAGAAGCCAGGCGAAAAGCCGAAGAAGAAACTAAACGCAAGGCGGAGGAAACTAAACGCAGGGAAGAAGAAGCCAGGCAAAAAGCCGAAGAAGAAGCTAAACGCAGGGAAGAAAAGGCCAAGCGAGAGGCGGAAGAAGCGATACGCAAGGCAAAAGAAGAGGCCATCCTTAAAGCCCAAGAGGAAGCTAAACGCAGGGCGGAGGAAGCTAAGCGAGAGGCGGAAGAAGCAAGGAAAGAGGCCGGGGAAGCAAGGCGACAGGCGGAAGAAGCAAGAAAAGAGGCGGAAAAGGCCAAGCGGGAGGCAGAAGAAGCCATACGCAAGGCGGAGCAAGAAGCTACACTAAAAGCCGAAGAGGAAGCTAAACGCAAGGTCGAAGAAGCAGCGCGAGAAGCGGAGAAGGCAAGGCAAAAAGCCGAAGAGGAAGCCAAACTAAAAGCCGAAGAGGAAGCCAAACGAGAAGTTGCAGAAGCACGGCGCAGGGCGGAAGAGGAAGCTAAGCGCAAGGTTGAGGAAGCCAGACGAGAAGCGGAAGAAGCAGCTAAACGTCAAGCCGACGAGGAAGCCAGGCGCAAGATCGAGGAAGCCAGGCGAAAGGCAGAAGAGGAAGCTAAACGCAGAGCGGAAGAAGCCTGGCGGGAGGCCGAGGAAGCAAGACGAGAGGCCGAAGAGGAAGCCAAACGCAAGGCGCAGGAAGCCAAACGGGAAGCCGAGGAAGCAAGACGAGAGGCCGAGGAAGCAAGACGAGAAGCAGAAAAAGCAAGGCAGGAGGCGGAAGAAGCAAGGAGGGAAGCCGAGGAAACCAAACGTAAAGCCGAGGAAGAGGCAATACGAAAAGCTGAAGAGGAAGCTGCACGCAGGGCGGAAGAAGAAATAAGACGAAAGGCCGAAAAAGAGGCAAGACGAAAGGTCGAAGAAGAAGCCAAACGCAAGGCCCTGGAGGAAGCAAGACAGAGGGCGGCAAAAGACGCCAGACGTAAAGCAGAGGAAGCTGCACGGCGAAAAGCCGAAGAGGAAGCCCGGCGAAAGGCCGAAGAAGATATCCGGCGTAAGGCCAAGGAAGAGGCCAAACGCAAAGCCCTGGAAGAAGCAAGACAGAGGGCGGTAAAAGACGCCAAACGTAAAGCAGCGGAGGCTGCACGGCGAAAGGCCGAAGACGAAGCCAGACGCAAGGCCGAGGACGAGATCCGGCGTAAGACCAAAGAAGAGGCCAAACGCAAAGCCCTGGAAGAAGCAAGACAGAGGGCGGTAAAAGACGCCAAACGTAAAGCGGCGGAGGCGGCGCGGCGCAAGGCTGAAGAGACGGCCAGACGGAAAGCTGAGGAAGAGGCCGCCATTCGAAAGGCCGAAGAGGAGGCTAAACGAAAAGCCGACGAGGAAGCCAGGCGAAAGGCCGACGAGGAAGCTAAACGAAAAGCCGAGGAAGAAATCAGACAAAAGGCCGACGAGGCAAGAAGGAAAGCTGAGGAAGAAATCAGGCGAAAGGCCGAAGAAGAGGCTAAAAAGATAATCGAAGAGGAAGCCAATCGAAGGGCCGAAGAAGCCCGGAAAGAGGCCGAAGAAGCCCGGCGGGAAGCTGAGGAAGCCAGGCGGGAGGCCGACGAAGCCAGGCGGGAAGCCGAAGAAGCCAAACGAAAAGCCAAGGAGGATGTCAAGCACAGAGTCGAGGAAGATGCACGGCGCCGGAACGAAGAGGAGGCCAAACGAAGAGCCGAAGAAGAAACCCGCCTTATGGCTGCCGAGGAAACCAAGCGCAAGGCTCAGGAAGAAGCTTCGCGAAAGGCCGAAGAAGCTATGCGGGAGGCCGAAGAGGCCAGACGGGAAGTCGAGGAAGCCAGGCGGGAGGCTGAAGAAGCCAGGCGGGAAGCCGAGGAAGCCAGACAAGAAGCTGAGGAAGCAAAACGCAGGGCTGAAGAAGAGGCCAAACAAAAAGCTGAAGAAGAGGCGCGTCGCAAGGCAGAAGAGGAAGCCAGGCGAAAAGCCGAAGAAGAAACAAGACTAAAAGCCGAAGAAGAATCTAAACGGAGAGCTGAAGAGGAAATCAGACGAAAGGCCGAAGAGGCCAAAAGAAAAGCTGAAGAAGAAATCAGACGAAAGGCCGAAGAAGAGGCTAAAAAGATAATCGAAGAGGAAGCCAATCGAAAGGCCGAAGAAGCAAGGAAAGAGGCCGAAGAGGCCCGGCGGGAAGCCGATGAAGCCAGACGGGAGGCCGAGGAAGCCAGGCGGGAAGCCGAAGAAGCCAAACGAAAAGCCAAGGAGGATGTCAAGCACAGAGTCGAGGAAGATG
>JAFGHS010000041.1 GCA_016930075.1 Deltaproteobacteria bacterium | reverse complement strand
TGGTGCCGAAGCCGGGACTTGAACCCGGACGGGCGTAACCCACTACCCCCTCAAGATAGCGTGTCTACCAGATTCCACCACTTCGGCGATCTACATTATTTTGCAGGTCCTGCGGGCGCTTTCTGACCCGCAGGCGCCGGCGCTGCTTTTTCCGGAACCGCCGAGGCCGTTTTATTGTCTCCAGGTGGCGTCGGAAGGACGGGGGCTGCCGGTGCAGGCGCCACGGGGACTTGCGCCGCCGGACGGGATGCTTTGTTCATGATGGAACTGCTTCTGTGAGACGATGAATAGGACAGCGTAAGCGATGTCAACATAAAGACGATGGCGATGACCGTCGTCATCTTTCCCAGGAACGTACCTGGACCGCTGCTTCCAAATATCGTCTGGCTTGACCCGCCGAAAACAGCGCCCATGTTGGCGCCTTTTCCGGCCTGCAATAAGACCACCAGAACCAGAATAATGCATACCATGATGTGTACAACCGTAACAAATGCCTGCAAGGTTAAACTCCTCTTATGGATAATTCACGATTTTTGCAAACGACTCGCTGTTCAGGCTTGCCCCGCCTACAAGTGCGCCGTTTACATCTTTCTCGGCCATCAGTTCGCCGATATTGTCCGGGGTTACGCTGCCGCCGTAGATGATGACAACCTTTTCGGCAACGGCGGCATCATAAAACATCTGTATGCACGCCCGGATGAATTTGTGGGCGTCTTCGGCTTCTTTCGGCGTCGCTGTTTTTCCGGTTCCGATGGCCCATACCGGTTCATAGGCGACAACGACCGACCCTATATCATCTGTTGAAATATTATTCAACCCTTCTCCGATCTGCCGCTGAAGAATATCTAAAGTAATGCCGGATTCCCTTTCCTCGAGGGTTTCGCCGATGCAGAAAATCGGTTTCAGACCATGTTTAAGGGCGCTGATAATTTTTTTATTGATAAACTCGTCTTCCTCGCCGAAGATGTGCCGCCGTTCGGAATGTCCGATGATGACATAGGCGCATCCGGCGTCAATCAGCATGGCGGCGGAGATTTCTCCGGTGAAGGCGCCTTTCTCGGCGTCATGCATGTTTTGCGCGGCAAGAGCAATATCTGAGCCTTTGAGCGAAGCGGCCACGGCATGAAGGGCGGTAAACGGCGGCGCAATAACCACGTCCCTGTCCGGAGTCGTCGTTAAAACGGCCCGCAGACTGTTCGCGAAATCGACGGCTTCGCCGACGGTTTTATTCATCTTCCAGTTAGCCGCGATAAAAGGCTTAATCATGTTGCGTCCCTCACACGCCATTCCTTTTTCAAGATTCTACATTTTCCGCCCGATAAAGTCGGCCAGGTCGGCGACCCGGCAGGAATAACCCCATTCGTTGTCGTACCAGGCGACGACCTTTGCCATGTTGTCCTTAAGAACCTGTGTAAATTCAAGATCGATAATGGACGAATGGGTATCGCCTCTGTAATCTGTGGAGACAAGGGGCGCCTCCTCGCAAGCCATGATGCCTTTTAACTGTTTTTTGGCGGCGTCCTTGAGGGCGTTCCGGAGGCCATCCGTCGTCGTTTTCTTTTTGAGTTCCGCAACAAAGTCAACCACAGACACCGTTGGGGTAGGGACCCGGAGGGAGTAGCCGTCAAAACGCCCTGCCAGATCCGGAATAACCAGGGCGACAGCCTTGGCTGCCCCTGTCGTTGTCGGAATGATGTTCAATCCTGCAGCGCGGGCGCGCCGCAAATCCTTATGGGGTAAATCGAGGATGCGCTGGTCGTTTGTGTAGGCATGAATCGTTGTCATCATGCCTTTCTCGATGCCGAAGGCATGGTGGAGAACCATAGCGGGCGGCGCCAGGCAGTTTGTCGTGCAGGAGGCGTTAGAGATGATGTGGTGTTTGGCCGGCTTATATTCCTTATGGTTGACGCCCATGACCACCGTCAGATCTTCGCCTTTTGCCGGTGCGGAGATGATGACCTTCTTTGCCCCTGCCTTAAGATGGGCGGCAGCCTTTGCCCCTTCCGTGAACAAACCGGTGCTTTCAATGACGATGTCCACGCCCTCGCCTGCCCAGGGAATAGCGGCAGGATCGCGCTGGGCGAAACTTTTCACCGTTTTCCCGTCAATGACGAACCCGTCTTTTTTGACGCTCACTTTTCCCGCAAACCGGCCGTAAGTCGAATCGTATCTGAACAGATGCGCATTGGTTTCCACATCAAAAAGATCGTTGACGGCAACCACCTGAAGGGTCTCAGGGTACCTTTCCATGACGGCTTTCAATACCTGTCTGCCGATGCGTCCGAATCCGTTAATTCCAATGCGAATCATCATAAAACCTCCTTTATTCCAAATCTTGTGATCGATGAAAAGATACTGCTCAACTGCGGGCGAATCATACCCAAAATGGCGTTTTTAATCAATGATTTTTTCCGAAAATCCCCGAATTACTTGTTCCCGTCTGCATCCATCAACGGCTCTTCACGATATTAACCCTCGCACAATACGGGTAAACCCGGCATTTACTGCACCAGGGCGAGACGGGCAGGCAAATCCGCTTTCCAAAGGCGACCATCAGGGTATTGTATATCGACCAGTATTGACGGGGCAGCTTGTCCCTGAGGGCATATTCCGTTTGCTCCGGGGTCTTGGTCCGGACATAGCCGAAGCGGTTTGAAATCCTGTGGACATGCGTATCGACGCACATTCCGTCTTTGTTATACCCCAGCGACACAACCAGGTTGGCCGTTTTGCGGCCCACGCCTTTTAAGGTCAGCAGTTCATCGATGGTGTCAGGAACCCGTGAATCGAAACGGTCGATCAAGTCTTGGCAGATTTCCCGGAGGGTTCTTGCCTTGTTCCGGTAGAAACCAACGGGATAGATGGCCTTGCCGATGTCATCCGCCGACAGCTTAAGCATGGCTTCCGGCGTTTCGGCCAGCCGCAACAGCTTTTCGGAGGCGAGAGCCGTGACTTCATCCTTCGTTCTCAGGCTCAGGATGGTGGAGACGAGGATGGCAAAAGGCCCCCGGTCGTCTTGTGCGTATTGTGACACAATGGGGAGCCCCATGGCGCCCAAATCGTCCGTGAGGGCCTCAATGACGGTAATAATGGTTCGGTCGTCCACGGCGCACACGTTTTCCGTCAGTCGTAACCTTCTTCATTTGCCAGCATATCGAGATGGAGCGTCGCGATATCTTCCACGTCGAGATTGGGCTCTTCCTTACTTTCCCGGAAGTCCACAATCTTTATGTATCTTTTGCACTCATTGCAGACGTCCACCCGATACCGCTCATCGTCCTCGACGGTGAAATAGGCGAGGGACTGCTGCTCTTCATTGCCGCAGAAGGGGCATTTGATGCGCAGGAAGTGCCACTCGTAACCGCACTGGTTGCAGAACAAATAGCGCCTTCCGTCATCGTCCTTGATCTCGCCGATTTTAGGCTCTTTGCCGCAAATGGGGCAATAACCTTCCTGCCATGAAAGCTTACTCACCGCGTCCCCGTACTTTTGTGCCACTTTCTCCAGGGCCGGGCGCAGGCTTTCTTCGGCAAACAGATCGACGATATCGAGAAGGTATTCATCAAATTCTTCCGTCTCGCCTTCTTCCACAAATACATCAAATGAACCGAGGATCACCTTCTCCACATCTATGGTCCCGTCATGGATTTTCTCCACGATGCCTTTTGCTTCATCGGGAAATCTCCGTTCCGCGATCTTTAAAAGCTCTTTGAAATAGCGTTTGGATTCCGTCAGGTCAAAGTTGTCCGCGGCAAAATCGATGAGGGGCAATCCTCCGGCTATTTTCTTCTCAATGAGTCTTTCATCGATGGGGAAAACGTCGCTTGCCGTCTTTTGCTGGTATTCTTCCCGAAGAATTAATATTTCTTCGAGAATATCAAGAAGTTCCGTATAGTGTGGGTTTGAGCTTTTATATTTTTCAATCGTCTTTAGCGTGTCTTTCAATAATTTTGCCATTCATACTCCTTTTTGTTTTAGCGAATTGACCGCCCGCTGTATATAACCTTTCCCCGGCAACTTCAAGCTATTATTTTGCACGTTTATCGGCGTCCGTGAAGCTCTGTGAATCATGCCTTACAAATGGCTTGCAATGGATAAGCACTTGAACTATAGATCGCAGGCAGCCAGGATCATAACATAAGGGGTGGGTGGGATGAGAGGCGAAAATACGGCTCTGAGCACGATTATTCTTGCCGCCGGCAAGGGGACAAGGATGAAGTCGGACCTTGCCAAGGTGTTGCATAAGGTAGGCGGCAGGCCGCTCATCAGTTATTCCGTCGATCTTGCCCGACAGGTCGGCTCGGAGAAAGTGTGCGTCGTCATCGGGCATCAGGCCGATGCGGTGCGCAAGGCCGTCGAGGATCGGAACGTCATCTTCGTGGAGCAGCGCGAGCTTCTGGGGACGGGGCATGCCGTCATGCAGGCGCGCGAGGTTTTCTGCGGTTATGAAGGGACCATCCTTATCCTTTGCGGCGATGTTCCCCTCCTGTCTATAGAAACAACGCAGGCGCTGATCGATGTACACGGACGGGAAAATGCGGCGGTAACGGTCATGACGGTCATTCTGGATGATCCCGGCAGTTATGGCCGCATTGTAAAGGACGCTGCGGGCAACATCTGCAAAATCGTCGAGGCCAGGGACGCGTCGGTTGAGGAGAAAAAAATCGGCGAGATCAACACGGGCATCTACTGCGTGGAAAGCGGAACCCTTTTTGACGCCGTGTCGCAGATCGGCAATGCCAACGTCCAGAAGGAATATTATCTGACTGATATGATCGAAATTGCCATCAAAAAACGCCTGACGGTCAGATCCTTTCTCGCAACAAAGCCGATTGAAGTCATGGGCATCAACACGCCGGACGATCTCAATAAAGCCGTCGAATATCAAAAAACAGCGATGTGATTATTTTTAAGGCCGTTCAAGTTTTGCGGCGATCCAGTCCGGAGTCCTTCCCTCATGAACATCGGCAGCCTGTCTTTAAAAAATACCGGCATTCTTGCGCCCCTGGCGGGCATTACGAATTTCCCTTTTCGCATTCTTGTGAGGGAGTTCGGCTGCGCCCTGGCCTTTACAGAGATGATCAGCGTCAACGGTCTTGTCAGGGAATCGGACAGAACGTTTCGCTACCTCGATACGTCGTCAGCCGACAAGCCTTTCGGCGTTCAGATATTCGGCTCCGATCCGGACATGTGCGCCGAGGCGGCAAGGACGGTTGCGGAAAGGGGCGCCGATCTTATCGATATCAATATGGGTTGTCCTGCGAGAAAGGTCGTCAAAACGGGGGCCGGGGCGGCGCTCATGAAAAATCCGCCCCGGGCCCGCATGATCATGGAGTCCGTCCGCAAAGCCGTTTCCCTGCCGCTTACAGTAAAAATGCGTTCCGGCTGGGACCGCGATTGCGCCAACGCCGTGGAACTTGCGAAAATGGCGGAGGATTGCGGCTGTGATGCCGTTATCGTTCATCCGCGGACGGCGCAGCAGGGCTTCAGCGGCAAGGCGGATTGGGCCGTCATCGGGCAGGTGAAGGCATCTGTCAAAATTCCCATCATCGGCAACGGCGATATCGTTGCGCCTGAAGATGCCGTCCGCATGCGCAACATGACGAACTGCGACGCCGTCATGGTGGGGAGGGGTGCCCTGGGGAATCCCATGATTTTTCGCGGCATGGCGTCTCTGTTTGCCGGTCTCCCCGTTCCCCCGGCGTTATCGATTCGGGAAAGGGAAGCCCTCATCATACGCCATCTCGACATGGAGCTTGCATACGAAGGTGAGACGATCGGCATGAAAACGTTTCGCAAACACCTTTTGTGGTATACGAAAGGCCTGCCGGGCGGCGCCCGGCTGAGGAACGCCCTGGGCGCCATGAAAAAAAAGGAAGCCATGCTGAATGAACTGCACGGCTTCCTGGATGCCCTTTCCCGGAATGAGGTTTGAAGGGGGTTGTGCCGGGGACAGATTTCAAATCTGTCCCTCGTAAGCCGTCACCTGTTTCTCGTTTGACGGTATTGATGATAGCTGTACAGGGCCCATAAGGCGCGGGAAGCGACTTCCGGAGAACTGACGATGGTGAACGCCCCGCCGAAAATCTGCTGAACTTTGTGCATCCAGTAGGCGCCTCCGAAGGTAAACATGAGCAGGGGCTTGTGCCGTGATAAAATCCGGTATTCCACGGCGTCGCCGAAGAGCAGCTCCAGGTTAAGGCCTTCCCTTTCCAGCGTTTTTACCGTTGTGCCGGGAACGACGGGGAAGGTGATGACGCCGTTGATCTGGTCGTCTTTGAGGGCGGCGTTAACGGCAAGGCTGAACAGACCGGATGGCCCGACATCCAGAGGATTCCCGATTTTCATCCAGGCCGGTTTCTGGTCGTTCAATTCTGCGACTGCCGCCGGGTGCAGGGCCGGAAACTTCAGTCCCAGGCGGGCGCACTCATCAGCCGCCATAACGCCCAGAGAGCCGGAGCAGGTCACGATGCCGACATTGGGCCCCGTCATGAGCGGTTCATCGCTGAAAACACGGGCAAAGTCGAACAACTCCTGAAAAGAATATGCCCGGATGGCGCCGGTCTGGCGGAACATGCCTTCGTAGAGGTCATCCTCGCCGGAGATGCTTCCCGTGTGGATGGTTGCGGCTTTTCTGCCTTCGGCGGTACGCCCGCTTTTATAAACAAGAATCGGCTTCCGGGGCGAAACCTCGTTGAGGGCTTTGAAGAAACGGTCGCCGTCGTTGACGCCCTCCAGATACAAAACGATGACGTCGGTTTTCTCGTCGTCGGCAAAGTAGTAAATCAGGTCCGTTTCATCAACGTCGATGCGGTTTCCGATGGTGATCAGCTTGCTGAACGCCAGGTTTTGCGTCGGCGCCCAGTCCGTCAGGATATTGCCGAAAACGCCGCTTTGGGCGACGACGCCGATATTGCCCTCACGAAGCTCGTTGAAGTTTATTTCCGTGGAGGCGAACCGGTCATGGGTATTGATGATGCCGATACAGTTGGGACCGATGATCCGCATGTCCGTGCCGCGGATCAGTTCTTTGATTTCATTTTCCTTCCCGGCGCCTTCGGGGCTGATTTCGCTAAATCCGGCTGATTCAATGATGACGGCGTTGATTCCCTTTTTCAGACAATCCCTGATGACGTCGGGAACGCTGGCAAACGGGACGATGACAATGGCCAGATCGATGGCATGGGGAACATCCGTTACATGGGCATACACGGGCATCCCCTCTATTTCCTTATGATGGGGATTTATCAGGTAAAGATTGTCCCGATAGCCTAACTCGATTAAGGTCCTGGGGATTGTGCTCCCGAAAACTTTATTGACGGATGCGCCGATGACGGCAACCGATTGGGGTTTAAAAAATGCGTTTGGCAAGGGCCTTGTCGTCATAGTTTTTTCTCCAAGAATGTTGTTGATCATGTAAAAAAATCAGTTTCGATGGGTTTATGCGAATTTGAAAGGTTAGTCAAGAGAACATATTCATATTGCTGCAAAAAAATGAATATGGTAGTTTAACGGACAAAAGCAGACGTTCAGGGGACCTGACGGGGCAAGGCCCGGTTTTTTGCGGCGGTCCGTGAACGGTCATGAAATCAGCCGTTCGGTCTTTGGACCGAAGAAATCTGGGGTAGAGGCTATGTGCGGACGTTTTGTCCTGATGAGCGACTTGTCGGCCATAGAAGGTGCATTCGGCATGACGATTGATGAAGGAATGGTCCGGCAAAGCGACAGGGTCGTTCCCGGACAGATGATTGCCGCCGTTATCTATGACGGCGGGCGACGGCCGGCCCAATTTTCCTGGGGGTTGATTCCCTCCTGGGCCAAAGATCCTTCGATTGCCCGAAAAATGTTCAATGCCCGCGCTGAGACCATTGCCGATAAGCCGAGCTTTCGCAGCGCATTCAAAAAGCGGCGCTGTCTTGTCATTGCCGACGGTTTTTATGAGTGGCAAAAAACGGGCAAAACAAAAACGCCGTTTCTCATCCGTCTGAAGTCCGGGCAGCCCTTCGGGTTTGCCGGCATTTACGAATCTTGGGTTGCGCCGGATAGAAAAGTTCTTGATACCTGCGCCATTATCACGACCGAGCCCAACGACCTGATCCGTCCGATCCATGATCGCATGCCGGTGATTTTACCGAAAGACAAGGAGACGATCTGGCTTGATCCGGCCATTCAGGATGCCGGTCTGCTGTGTCCTCTTCTTTGCCCATACCCGGCAAAGGACATGGAGAAAACGGCGCTCACCGGTACATCATAACTTTCCGGAGGAACCATGAAATTCATTTTTGTCCATAACAACTTTAACGTATTGAATTTGGAGAAAAGTCTTGCGTTTTACGCAGAAGCGCTTCAATTGTCGGAAACGCGAAGATATGCAGCGCCTGACGGGAGTTTTGTCATTGTTTTTCTGGGCGACGGCGAAACATCGCACAAACTGGAACTGACCTGGCTTAAAGACAGGAAGGAGCCCTACAATCTGGGAGACAATGAATTTCACCTTGCCTTTGCCGTGGATGATTTTGACGCAGCCCATGCGCATCATGAAAAAATGGGCTGCATCTGTTTTGAAAACAAGGCCATGGGCATCTACTTCATCAACGATCCCGACGATTACTGGCTGGAAATTGTACCAAAAAGGAAATGAATTTGAAAAATGGGAAAAGATATGCTTACTGTTTATTCGGCGCCTTGGTGTTTCCACTGCCGAGAGACCATCGACTTTCTAAAGGAAACAAATATTTGCTTCACCCTGGTGCAGATAGAGGAGGCGTCGCCGGAGATTGTTGAAAAAGTAGTGGAAGTCAACGGGGGGGACGACTGGGTTGTTCCCACCCTGGAGTACAACGGTCAATGGCGTCCGGGTCAATTTTTCAATGAAGCCTTATTGACGGCCGATCTCAAGAAAATGGGCGTTATCTCAAAGTAATAGGGAGCCGTCTCATGAATATATCGCTTGATAAAATGTTGCTGAGTCTTGACGGGTTGTCTGTCGGAGACGCCTTTGGGGAGCTTTTTTTCTCCATGCCTGCCATACCCGTTTCCCTGGAGGACCTTCCGCAGGGTCCCTGGCGCTGGACGGACGATTCCCACATGGCCCTGTCCGTCTGCGAGACGTTGGAGCTTTACGGCCGCATCAATCAGGACTATCTGGCCAAGGCGTTTGCCCGGCGGTTTATGGAAGAACCCTATCGGGGGTACGGCGGCGGCGCGGCGGCCCTGATGCAGCGCATTGCCCGCGGGGATGATTGGCGCTACCTCTCGCCGAAGCTGTTCGGCGGTGGTTCTTACGGCAACGGCGGCGCCATGCGGATTTCGCCCTTGGGCGGATTTTACGGCGGCGATCCGGAGAAGGCCGCCGCAGAAGCCCGTTTGTCTGCTGAAATCACCCATGCCCATCCGGAAGGCCAGGCGGGCGCCATGGCCGTAGCGGCTGCCGCTGCCCTGGCTGCCATGCCGAATCCGCCCGAAGGCCGGGACTTTTTAACTATGGTGCTGGAATTTATTCCCAGGGGCATCACCCGCGAACGGACCGTTCTGGCCCTTGATATTCCGCCTGCCGGTTTCTCTGATGCCGTTGAAACCCTGGGGACGGGCGACAACGTGTCCGCCCAGGATACGGTTCCCTTTTGTCTCTGGATTGCCGCATACAACCTCAAGAACTATGAAAAAGCCCTGTGGCAGACCGTCCAGGGTCTGGGCGACCGCGATACGACCTGCGCCATCGTCGGCGGCATTGTCGCCCTGTCTGCGGGTGTCGTCCCTGCCGAATGGCTAAAACGCAGGGAAGCGCTTCCCTCATGATTGTTTGTATGCATCTTAACATGTCCGGGTTATTCAGGAGGATTTATGGAACACCATCATTATGTATACCTTTTTGAAGAGGCCGATGGAGCGAACAAGACCTTGTTCGGCGGCAAGGGCGCCGGATTGGCGGAGATGACGCGCATGGGGTTGCCCGTGCCGCCCGGCTTTGTCATCTCCATAGATGCCTGCCGCACATATTATCAAAACCGCAAGAAACTCCCCGACGGGCTCATGGATGAGGTTCAGGAAGGCATCCGAAGGATTGAAGAAAAAACGGGGAAAGGTTTCGGCAACGCCGAGAATCCGCTGCTGCTTTCCGTCCGCTCCGGCGCCGCCCTGTCCATGCCCGGAATGATGGATACCGTTCTTAATCTCGGCTTGAACAGCAAAACCATTGAAGGTTTGATCCGGCAGACCCGTGATAAGCGGTTTGCCTACGATGCCTACCGCCGTTTTATTCAACTTTTTGGGAAAATCGCTTTGGGCATCAACGAGCAGGCCTTTGACGACATTTTAAACGATATAAAGGAAAAAGCATTTGTGACGCTTGATGTGGATCTGTCTTCCGACAGTTTGCAGGACATTTGCGATTATTATCTGGCCCTGATTGAGCATGCAACCGGCGCTCCCTTGCCGGAAGATCCTCTCGTCCAGTTGCAACTGGCGATTGAGGCGGTGTTCAAATCATGGATGGGTAAGCGCGCCCAGGATTATCGCCGGCAGTTCCGGATCACGCCGGAACAGGCGGACGGGACCGCCGTCAACATCTGCACCATGGTTTTCGGCAACATGGGCGACGATTCGGCGACGGGCGTTGCGTTTACGCGGGACCCCGGCACGGGCGAAAACATCCTGTACGGCGAATATCTGGTCAACGCCCAGGGGGAGGATGTGGTCGCCGGGATCAGAACGCCGAAGCCGATTGCGGAGATGAAAAAGGAAATGCCGAAGACGGCGCAGGAACTGGAAGGCGTCCGGAACGTCTTGGAGGAGCATTTTCGCGAAGTTCAGGATTTTGAATTCACCGTCGAACGGGGAAATCTTTTTATCCTGCAAACCCGCAACGGAAAGATGAACGCCCAGGCCGTCGTGAAAACGGCCGTCGATATGGCCGATGATAAGCTGGTGACGAGGCAGCAGGCGGTCATGAAGGTGAAGCCCCAGGAACTGGAGCAGCTCCTCCATAAACGGATCGATCCCAACTTCAAAGGCAAGCCCATCTGCATGGGTCTTGCGGCATCCCCCGGCGCGGCGTCAGGACAGGCCGTCTTTGATGCCGATGAAGCGGAAAGAATGGGAAAGCTGGGCCATAAAATCGTTCTGGTCCGGGAAGAGACGAAACCGGAGGATATTCACGGTTTCTTTGCCGCCGAGGGCATTCTGACCAGCCGTGGCGGAAAGACGTCCCACGCGGCGGTCGTCGCCCGCGGCATGGGAAAACCCTGCGTTTCAGGTTGTGAGGACCTGCATATCGATCTCAAGAAACGGGATGCCCTCATCAAAAATATTCACATCAAAGAAGGGGATTTCTTGACCATTGACGGCTCCCGGGGCGAGGTCTATCAGGGGGTCGTGCCGACCGTGGATCCGGAAGTCAGTGAAAGCCTTACCACGCTGCTGAGCTGGGCCGACGGGTTCAGGACAATGGGCGTGCGGGCCAATGCGGACACTCCCGAAGATGCCCTCAAGGCCAGGCAGATGGGGGCCGAGGGAATCGGTTTGTGCCGGACGGAAAGGATGTTCAATGCCGTGGACCGCCTGCCCATTGTGCGGGAAATGATCCTGGCCGGAACGAAAGAAAAACGGGCCGAGGCTATCGCCCGGCTCCTGCCCCTGCAAAAAAGCGATTTCAAAAAGATGCTCGAGGTGATGCAGGGCCTGCCGGTGACGATCCGTCTCCTGGATCCGCCGCTTCATGAGTTTCTGCCGTCCAGCGAGGAACTGGCCGCCAAGCTTCGGAACCTGATGGCACTGGATTCGGCTTTTGTCACCATGGAAAATGTTTCGGAGTCCATGAAGAATCTTGATCCGGTATTTCGCGAATCTCTGAAGCTGCTCGATAACACGCTGTCCGACATTACGGCGGTGAGGCGCCAGAAGCTCGACAAGAAACTGATCCGCAAAGAGCAGGACACCCTGAAAAAAGTCAAGGAGATGATGGAAGTCAATCCCATGCTCGGTCATCGCGGCGTCCGGTTGGGGATTACGTACCCGGAAATTTACCGGATGCAGATACAGGCGGTTCTCGAAGCGACGGCGGAATTGCTGAAGGAGGGTCTGGATGTTCAGCCGGAGATCATGGTGCCCCAGGTCTGCACGGCCCAGGAGTTGAAGTGGGTGCATCAACTGGTCAACCGGGTCCAAAAGGATGTTGAAAAGAAGTATGATATTGCCGTCAAATTCAAATTCGGGACCATGATCGAAGTCGTGCGCGCCTGCATGCGGGCCGGTTATATGGCGGAAGCCACGGACTTCTTCTCATTCGGAACCAACGACCTGACCCAGGCTACATTCTCCTTCTCACGGGAGGATGCGGAAAACAAGTTCCTGCCCCTCTACAATCAGCGGCAGATCCTTCAGGACAACCCCTTTGAGGTTCTTGACGTCAAGGGCGTTGGCCGGTTGATGATGATCACCATTGAGTGGGGGAGGAAAACGAAGCCCGATTTGAAGATCGGCATCTGCGGCGAGCACGGCGGCCATCCCGAATCGGTGGAATTTTGCCACCACATCGGCATATCCTATGTCAGCTGTTCAGGCCCCCGTCTGCCCATTGCCCGCCTGGCCGCGGCACATGCCAAACTAAAACAAAAAACCCAGCCTGAGGAGTACGACAATCTGTTCGTGATATGACGGACCCGCTTTTTGGGGCGGCCCGGCGTTTATGCCATGCAAAGCTTGCTCGTTCGTACATGACGCTCAAAGGAGAAACAAATATGATAAAAGGAATTACGGTATTAATGAATCTGGGCATCGTCATTTGGCTGGGGTACCGGTTAAGTTTATGTGTTGAACCGGAACACACAACATATTTTGATATTGCACAGGATCCCTTTGTCCTGTCATTCGTGGCGGTGGTGGCATTGTTTGTCGCCACGAGTCATTAGCGATACTTTGCTTCATCTACGCAATAGGTTTTATCGCACGATACAGCCGCCTGTGCTTCCCGCAGCCTCGATTTCGCCGGGAATAACAAAGTCAATCCCCGGATTGCCGGGCAGTAAGACCGGCGCGGAGTTGACATCCCGGGCATAAGCATATTGACCCGCGCTGACCGTTTGGGTGCCGGCGGCGTTGGTGATCGTTATGTCGCCCTCAGGAACGAAGAAATAAATGCCGTTGGCCAGCCCCGGGCAGTTATCGGCGCATATTTTAACTTCATAGATGGTCCCGCGGATGCCGATTACCGCGGGCGGCGTTTTCATCTTGTAGCTGTCCGCCGTGCTGCGTTTTCCCACCTGGCCGGTTAACGCCCGCAAAGCGCCCTTTGTCAGACTGAATATCGCTTTGTCCTGTTTGGGGTTATGCGCTTCGTAATGGAAGGCCTCCACCTTGAACTGGGTGTCGGGCCGCAAAGTAACTTCGCTGTTGTCGGCAAACTTGATCCGGGCATAGGTTCGCCTTTCCGTGATCAATACATCGCCCTGCTCCACGATGGAATTTTTGGAAAGGGTTTTTGTGGCGCCATCCGTTTTCCGGGCAAAAAGAGGCCCGGAAAGATGGGTGACCCTGCCTGCTTCGACTGCCGCCAGAGCGATGGAACAACAGAAAACGACAAGCAGCAAAGTAACGGCGCTAATTGCAATACGGCAATGCTTCTCTCTTTTCTCCAGCATCTTGACCTTCCTTTGATTGGGTATCTTCTTCATTATCTTTGCCAAAAAAGATGATCGCTTCCTTCACACCGCCGGCAGTGGCGGTATTGTTAACAGCTACAACGACGGCGTTTATTTCATCCTGAAGGGACGGGGGCGGATTAACCAGCAAATTGCCGTCAAAAAACGCTATCTGATAATTGCCGGAAGTCAATCCGTAGGGTGTAATGGGATAATTCCCTATGGGAGATGATGCCGTGGCCGGCGTCTCAAATGACAGGCTGCCGCCCAATACGGATTCGGTCTGCCCCAGCGTAAATCCACTGTAGGACGCCGTAAAGGCCGGGTTCGCTTCACCGGAGAATTTTGTCTTGTCGTCGGAGATGACGGAAAGAGGCGCTTTGCCGATCACCAGGCTGCCCTTGACAAATGCGTCAAAACGATAGTTGACGGCAGACAACGTGCCGGTTTCGGGGATGATATCATACGTTCCTGCGTCGGATGTCTGTACGGCGTCGGTCGTATAGAGGGCGCTGCCGGCAACGCCGCTCATCGACAGGGTTTCGCCGCCTGCAAAACCGGTAATGACGCCGGTGAATTCGGGATTGGCATTGCCGTAAATGCGGGTTTTGTCATCGGCGGTAATGGTCAGAGGCGCTTTGCCGATGACGCCGGTCGTGTCAGTCGCCATCGTTGCGTTGTAATTGTTTCCGCCGTTGCCGTCGTCAATGATGACCGACGGTATCAAGGTTTTCCCCTCTCCGGCGTTTTTATTGTCAAACGCCTGTTTCATGGCAATGCTGTCGCCCTCTATCATGTATCCGCCCGTAATGGCCGGCATGGCCGACGACGATGTTGTCCCGTCATATATTTTGGCGTCCGTGGAAGCCGTGACGATCAGGGGCGCCTGCATGATGTCTGCCGTCGTTTGGGCCTCCGTATTGACGGTGTAGTTACCCGCATCTTCGCCGCTGAGTTCCAGTTCCGTGGCCGTCACCATCTTTCCGGCGCCGGCGTTTCTGTCGGAAAAGGCGGCCGTTCCGCCGGTGTAATGTACATCGTCGGCGCCCAGGACGCCGGACAGTGTGCGGCCTGAAATTGTGGCATTGGTATTTCCGTCGTAAACCTTGTTTTCCACCGTGATGTTGCCCGTGATGCCGAGGGCGGTGATGTCCGCCGTCAAGGGCGTGGTTACGGCAGTGATCCGGTAGTTTCCGCCGTCCGTTCCACCGAGCGTCAGGCTGTCCAGGTTGGCCGTCACCGGCTTATCCGTGCCGACATCCTTTGTGTCAAAGATGCCCGTATCTGCCGCGCCGATTACGGTTACCGAATCTCCCGTCAGAACGCCTGTTAATGTCGGCGTACCGGACAAGACGGCGTCACGGGTGGCGTCATAGGTTTTATTGTTTGCAGCGAGCCCCGAAATGGTCAGGGACGCCTTTGTAATGTCCGCTATGGTTTGGGCCTCCGTGTTGACGGTGTAATTGGTTGCGTCTGCGCCGCTCAAGGCAAGGCCCGTGGCCGTCACCGTTTTGTCGAGGCCGGCATTCTTGTCGGCGAAGGCGGCCGTTCCGCTGGTGTAGGTGACCGTGTCTCCGGCGATGACGCCCGAAAGAGTTCGTGTGAGAATGGCGGCGTCCGTGTTTCCGTCGTAAACCTTGTCGGCTGCCGTGATGCT
>JAFGHS010000040.1 GCA_016930075.1 Deltaproteobacteria bacterium | reverse complement strand
GAGTTCAATATGAGCATTATCATGATCACGCACGATTTCAGCATGGCCAGCAATTTCTGCGATAAAATCGTGGTGATGTACGCCGGTCAGATGATGGAATCCGCGCCGACGACCGAATTCCTGAAAAACTGTCGCCATCCGTATTCGCAAGGACTGTTGAACTCGACCCTGGATATCGACGCCCCGGAAATCAGTTTGAACCCTATTGGCGGAAGCCCGCCCAATTTGCTCGAACCGCCCTCAGGCTGTCGCTTCCATCCGCGCTGCAAGCACTGCCAGTCCATTTGCACGACCGACGTGCCCGTCTTGCGCCGGGTTGGCCAAAATCACTGGGCCGCCTGTCATTTCGCCGAAGGAGGAGCAGCGTATGCCTGAGTTATTACGAGTGGAAAACTTGAAAAAATACTTCCCGCGCGGGTCAAAAGTGTTGAAAGCCGTGGATAATGTGTCGTTCACCCTGCAAGAAGGCGAAACGCTCGGATTGGTCGGCGAAAGCGGGTCGGGCAAATCAACCCTGGGACGGGCCATCTTGCGCCTGCACGAACCTGATGACGGGCGCGTGTTTTTCGAAGGCGCAGATGTGGCGCACCTCGGTAAAGAGGCCCTGCGCCAGAAACGCCGCCACATGCAGTTGATCTTTCAAGATCCGCTGGCCTCCCTGAATCCGCAAATGACCATTGGACAGGCGATTGAAGACCCATTGATAATTCACGGGATTGGCACGCCGGTCGAGCGCAAACAAAAGGTGGCTGAATTGCTGAGTCTGGTGGATATTTCCCCGGAATTTATAAATTCGTTTCCGTACGAATTTTCCGGCGGCCAACAGCAACGCGTCGGCATTGCGCGGTCGCTGGCCTTGAACCCCAAATTCATTGTCTGCGACGAGCCGGTCTCGGCGTTGGATGTGTCGATTCAGGCCCAAATTATTTCGCTGCTGCTGGATCTGCGCCAAAAGTTCAATCTGGCCTATCTGTTCATTGCCCACGATCTGGGCGTGATCAAGTATATCTCCGACCGCATTGCCGTCATGTATCTTGGTCGGATTGTGCAGCTTGGCCCCAAAGAAGAACTGTTCAAAAATCCCGCTCATCCGTACACCAAAGCGCTGATTTCGTCCATCCCCAGAATCCCCAGGGATGGCAAACAGGTGCGCCGCTACGAAACCCTGAGCGGCGAAATCCCGTCGCCCATTGATTTGCCGTCGGGTTGCCGGTTCTATTCACGCTGTCCGGTCGTCCTGGACCAGTGTAAGAATGTTGACCCGGAATTCAAAGAAATTTCTGCCGGTCATTGGGTCGCCTGCCATCGCTGTAATTAGGCAGGAGTGCAGTCCGCATTTATGGGGCAAGGGCGTGGGCAGACACATGTGGCGCGTGTCCGGCGATGTGTACGACAGTTGTGGTTCACACACTGCGTCGAACCGCACGAAACCATTCTGCTGAAAGTGACCGGCGGAAAAATGTAAAAATTTTTCTTGACCAAATTGGGGCGATGCTCAAGTAGTGGACACTTGTTAATGGGCCGTTAGCTCAGCTGGCAGAGCAGCTGACTCTTGATAGGGAGCTTCCTACAGTAATGCAGGAATGAAACATTCGGCTATATGCTAAGACATCCTGAGAGCCTGAACTACTTCTTCAGAAGTGAAAATGTTCAGGATTGGATTATTAGCAGGCAACCTCAACCTCGGTTGAGAGAGTCCTCAGAGGCCATACGCCGAACATCCGACCAGGGAAAGCTGAGGATGATGACATGGTCCAGACCGCAACATCGCAGTGATGGCTATTCGAAAGGTAGTGCGGCAGGTAATCAGCGGGTCGAAGGTTCGAGTCCTTCACGGCCTATTCCAACAAGTAAACCGCGAATTCATCATGAATTCGCGGTTTTTTTATGGCTATAGACCACAATGTCGTCATGATGGCTCATGAAAGTGATTGCGGCAGGTAATCAACAGAGCGAAGATTCGAATACTTCTCATGCCTCATCTTCTTTGTGTATCGTGTTATTCATACCAATCTCCAGGAACCAATTTTTTTCCTCTTCTCCATTCTTCCACAATACTCTCCTGGAAATCCTCTATCTTCAAATTGGCATGGTCGGTGATAATGACTTGAAGGTTTGGAGACAGATATTTGACCGTGTCAAAAATAAGCCTGTACATGTTATGCACGGCCTGTTCATCGCTGCTCTTGGAAATATCCCCCTGATATTCGGCGTCTTTTTCGGGTGGATAGTAGACTTGTGAGGGTTGATCTAAAAAGAGAAAGCGGGGCACAGGTCTATTGGCATTGATGAAATGTTTATGGAGGGCAAAATGGATGAGCAAGTGGTAACTCACCCAATTTTCGCCGCTGCCGAGTTTCTGTAATGGAATCGGTTCTCCCTGTTCTGAATCTACGAGGATCGTTAATTCCTTAATGTCAAATCGGATGGCTGAATCTTTGTATTCCAGGTTGAGACGTTCAGACCATTTGCTCATCTGCACATTGAGCATATTCAAAATTGAATGTAGTTTTTCATCTCCTCTTCCTTGTTCAGCAAGTTCCTCAAGCTCCCGAACCTCTTGTCGTAAACGATTAAGCCTTTGATTCAACCCAGAGAAATCATCAACGATGACGACGCTTTCAAGAAATAAACTTACGCGCCCGATTACTCTGCCTTTTCTGATGTTCAGTTCTTTGAGGTTTTTAGCGGCCTCGCGTTCTTGATAGATGGCCTGGATTGCATTATTAAGGCGTTCAACCTCGCGTGTCGCGATGGTAGCTTCATCTTTGAGTTGATTGATATACGTTCTCAGCTTTGGTTTTTCGCGGGTTGTTGTCTCAAGATGGTCGCGTAATTTCTGAAGTGATTTTTGAATATGTTGAGCTGTCGAAGTCGTATATTCCATCCTTTGCATACAGACCGGGCACATTTCTGCAGCATGTTGATCCTGAAAGAACAAATTAAGCGATTCTAAGCGGAGTTCTTGTTGGTGTGATTCGGTGGTATAACCTTCAGCCTCTTTAGCAAAAGCTTCAGTTGCCCTGATCTCGGCTTTCTTTTCTTGGAGTTGCAACTCAAAGACTTTGCGTTTCTCCTGTAACTCCCTTAGCTGTTCATCATCGGGGGTCACTTCTTCCAGAGTACTCTCCCATTGCGTGATACTGTGCAAATATTGGATAGCTTGCGGGACATCTTGAGGGGAACATGCGGCAGGTAACAAGTGAAATTCTTTGGCTTCTTCAACCAGCGCATACGCCTTGCTAATCCCGTCTTCTTTGATTTTCAATGCCTCGGCAAGTTCGCGTTCCGCTTTTCGTAATTCCCGTTGTTTTCGTTGTAGCTCCTGCTCAAGTTTGAGTTGATCTTCTCGCACTGCGCCTAAGATGTAGGGCAGAATATCCTTAATCGTTTGAGGAATGAATTTTTCATCCTGCTGGTGAAAGAGGACTTTTTTAGAAGCAATCACATTTTGTTCCTGGAAACAAAAGAATAAGGCATGTCGAAATGTCGTTTCAAGCGGCGGGCGGGTCTGTCCCGAAGGCGGTTCAAATATATTCGGAGCAATCTGAAGCTTATTTGATAAGAAGCTTTTGAGCGCATGTAACGTTGAAGCCGGTGTAAGTGATATGACATCCGGAATATCAATCTGATCGCCGACTTCAAAATGGAGATTTGACGTTGTTTTCTGACCTAACACATCAGGATTCTGCCGGGCAATAAATATCTGTTCGGATGGAAATTGCAGTCTCAGTCCAAACCAGAGGACATTATCCCTGATCTTCCCAAACGCGATTTTACAATCCTCGCTTCCCAGACAATAATCTACGATGTCAATTAGAGAGCTTTTCCCTGTCTTTGACTCCCCCGTAATGATATTAACTTTCCCGAGTTCGAACGACAACACTCTTTTCTTGTTATTCTTACCGTAGAGGATAATATCTTTGATTTGCATAGGTTTATGGTTTGATCCCTAACATCGCAAAAATGGTTTTTACGTCTCCTGAACGTGAAAACCATTTCCCTAAAAACGCGGCCTTGCTAAAGATTTCTTCGATTTCCTCTTTGCCGCTGTCGGGAAGTTTTTTTCTGCGATACGGTTTGACAGAAAGCATACCGTTTTCATGAACTTCTACCGCCTGATGTTGCAGGAGAAACAAAAACGCTTCACGGGTATACGGAACCAAACTTTTGGCGCGTTCGTAAAAATGCACCTTGACGTGTTGATGTTCCGTAATCCATTCAAAAAATGACGTTCTGGTCGTTCCAGGGAGAGTTTGTCGTGTTTCCTGGTGTAACAGAATCGGTAAGATGACAAACATCAAAGGGTATGGGAAACAGGCGTGTCCCCCGTCCTGAAAGGATTGGATAGATCGTCGTAAAACTTCACCGCAAAAAGCTGGGTTTAATAAATTCGCAGCGATTGTTGGACGTTCATTCCAGGGAATCATAGCTCATTTTCCAGACGTTCAGCATAATACGGATGCCATCCGATCATTTTTCTATCTGCAAGAAAATGTGAACTACCACGTGCTAAAAACTCACTCGTTACCCGTTCCCGAAAGTATTTCTGGGGGCACGTCTTGATATAATAATTGGTGTAAAAACTCTTCCCCAGTTGGTGATACTCTTCTTCGGTCACATCTCCACTGGCTTCAACATCGTCCTTCATCAAAGCAAACTTTGGTTCCCAATAGCCTATCAATTCAGCTTCATAACGAGTTTCTTCATCTGGATTTACTAACCCTTCTCTGACCCATTTCGACCGCTGTTCAATCGCCCGATAATAATCGCTAATCGCATTTTTGATTAGCGACTTTCCAAGGACAATAAGCCGCAACTGCTGTACAAATATTCTATGATCTTCTTCTGCTTCCTGATCACCAATCTGAATCGTTTCGATGAAATCAATCGGAAGATTATCTGTTCTGAAGTGATCCTGAATATCGTAAATTTTCCCCTGTACTTCATGAAAGGTGATATTAGCCATATCTTGAAACAGGTTGAGGATACACCTTTGAAACCACCACCCCTCTAATCGTTCATAGAATGGCACTAATTTATCCGGGGTTGTAGACAATTTCAATTCATCCAAGGTTTTCTGTTTGACTTGTTCAATATCCAACGATGCGTCCAGGATGTGAATATGTTCGATCAAGGCTTTTTTCTGAGCAGTTGTGAGCTGATGAAACGCGGTATACGCCTTTTCATTGGTGTCACTTTTCGAAAGTTGACTTGTTTCTTCTAATATTTTGAGAATTTCCTCGTTATCGCGTATTCCTGATGGTTTGCACAGTTCATGCGTTATGGCAGATTCGCTGGCTTTGGCTGTCGTGATAAGCGTAAACAGGGTTTTCGTCGGGTCAACATGCTTTTTAATAACCGAATCACTCCATACGCGAATGGTTTTCCACAAATCAGGGCTGGCATTAGTAAGGTTGGCAACAGACTTAATGTGGAGTTTTGTTTGGAAGAGGTTTGTTTTCGCTGAATTCACATCTTCTATTACAATGTCATCTAACTGCTCCAGCGCAAGCTCAATATCATCATTCTCTCGCTGTTTGAGTAAGAGATACAAACTATACCGGATTTGATAATAATACCCTAACGCCGGTTCTTTTGCCGAGAAATCAGTTTCGATCATATTGACTGCCTACATTGAAAAGGTCGCTGTTATTCAGTATTCAAAAGTAAAAGTTCAATGAGTCTTTTGTGTTCCGCCCATTTGTGATGAAGCGCAGAATCCTGGCTGGGAAAAATAAATCTCAGCGTCTCTTCATATTCCTTGATCGTTGATTGAAGTTTCTCAATATTCTCCTGGCTGACAGTGAGGGTGACGAGCTTCCTTTTTTCCAAGCCTAAGAGTTCGTCAATAGTGATGTCAAGCAATTGACAGAGCTTGTGAATATTGAGGAAACTGGGGTTCCGCGTTCCCCGTTCCCAACTTGAAATAATACTTTGATCAATCTGCGTGGCCTCAGCCACGTCCTTTTGGGTCAACCCTTTTTCTTTCCGTTTTTGTTTCAGAATCTTTCCCAAGTCTTCCAGAGTAATATTCTCCATAGTTCTCTCCTAAAATTTAGACATACTATGCAGAGAATATGCGGTCCTGTCAATGAATATTTCAAAATATTGCAATATGAAGAATTATTTGACAAATATTCAAATTTTATCTTGACAAAATATTGATATTTGTTATTTTTAAATCATAAATATTACAAATAGTAGATTTTGCAAGATGAAATTAAATAAATAATAATGAGGAGGAGGATTATGATATGACTCGTTACATTATTGTTCTTGAGGTTGAGGATGGTTTCTATCGGGAGTTTGCAGAGCAAGGAACGATCAATGATGTTCTTCTGGAACAATTAAAGCTTGATCTGCAAGACCAGCTTGATGAATATGATTTTCAGCAATTAATCATGCAGATGATTTCTCCTGAAGAACAAGGAGAACAGCTCGCTTTTGTTCCCAGGAAGAACTCTGGGGAATCTGCTTTTCGCAGGTTCTTCTGATACATCAAGAGGTGTGATGAGGGAAAAAATAATGCTACACGATCCGAATCAAAAAGGGACATTGGGTGAAATATCGGTGATCAAGAATCTTTGTGCGAAGGGATATGATGTTTTTCAAGCAGTTAGCAACAGTTCACGAGTTGACCTGATTGTGCTGTGCGATGGTGTTCCGATCAGAATCCAGGTGAAAAGCACTTATTCGAAAAATGGCGTAGTAACCGCGTATACCAGAAAAACCTGCCTCAACCCTGAGTATAACTACACCTACTCTGAGGAAGATTTTGATGTATTAGCCGTATACGTGATTGATCGAGACCTGGTGGGATATCTCCCTTCGCATGAGATTTTGACAAACAAAAGCATGGTCAAATTACGATTGGAGGAAACAAAAAACGGTCAGAAAAAGGGGATTCGGTATATTGCTGATTATGTCAGTTTTGAGAAAGCCCTTAAAGGTCATACACAGAACCTCCAATCAGGGCAGGCCGAGTCATGACAAGGATCAGATTTTCGGAAGGATGTAAGAGGCGCTACCCCAAGGAAACCCTCTTACATCCAACCCTTCATAGATGTTTCACGCCTTTACCGCCGCCTTTTCGGCCACTTCCAGACCTTCCAGGCAAATGTGGCGCACGGCTTTGAAATTGGTGTGATAGCCGGACGTTTTAGTGGTGTGCTGACGGATGACAAAGACCTCGACATCGCCTTCTTCTTTGAATTCTTTGACAATCTTGCGCGGCGGTTTGTACTGATTAAAGCTCTGCCGCAGCCCAAAGCCCTGTTTGGCGACCAGCACCACGTAAAAATACGGATAGGTGCTGCTGCTGACGGTGTTGGTAACAATCTGGCCGTAAAAGCCCAAAAAATCGGGAAGCTGTCCCTGGATTTTGACGCGGAATTTGACGTCGTCGGGTACTTTGGCCTCGCTGCCTTTGAGCAGCATGAAAAACTCCACCTGATGGCGGGCGATCAGGCCCTCAACATCCTTCAGAAGCTGCCGAATGAGTCTGGTTTTCAAAAGGAGATTGGGCAACGTCATAATCGACCGCGTGCCCGTCACCCAATG
>JAFGHS010000008.1 GCA_016930075.1 Deltaproteobacteria bacterium | reverse complement strand
GAGGTGGGCGGGGGGGGGGGGGGGGGGGGGGGGGTATAAAGTATATATATTGAAAACTACGAAAGCTCTTCTTCTGCAAGGCAGGCGGCGCCGAGGGCGGCTGACAGTCGGGGCTGTTCAGGCACCAGAACTGCAATCCCCAGGGCTTCACTGATGGCTCTGATGAGTCCGGCATCTTCGCCGCCCCCGCCAGTCAATACAACATCCGGTTCCATCTTCAACCGTTTGACGAGCATGGCCGTTTTGGAGGCCATGGCCCGATGGACGCCGGCCAGGATGTCTTCCTTGGCGGCCCCTTCGGCGATGCGGGAGACGGTCTCGGATTCGGCGAAGACGGCGCAGTTGGTGGAAAATTCCACAGGCGATTTGGCGCTCAGGGAGAGGGCGCCGATGTCTTCAACCTTGATCTGGAGGATTCGGGCGATGATCTGAAGGAATCGGCCGGAGCCGGTGGCGCATTTCTCGCTGATGAGGAAATCGGCAAGGCGTCCCTGAGGGGTAATTTTGGCGGCCTTGGTGAACTGTCCGCCGATGTCGATCACCGTCCGGGCGGAAGGAAACAGACAATGGCAGCCCATGGCCTGGCAGGACAGGTCGGAAATCTTGCGTGCCTCAAACGGAATGCTGCCTGCGCCCAGTCCTGTGACCACGATGCCGGAGAGGCTTTCAAAATCCGTTCCCGCGGTGGATAAGACCTCGTCCAAGGCCCGACGGGCGGCGTTTTTATAGTCCCCGCCGGATGGGAAAATGGATGATGCGGCGATATTTTGGTTGCATCGAAGAATCGCTTTCGTGTAGGCGGAACCCATATCGAGACCGACAAAACAGGCTGATGTATCGCTCATTTGAAAAAAGTCACTCCTTCCAGTCTTCGTTCATGATCCGGGACGGCGCCCTTTTCAACAAGGTCTTTGCCCATGAGGGCTGCGCCGAGGGCCCCGGTGATGAGCGGCTCCGGCGGCGTCAGGACGGGGAACCCCACCTTGCCCTCTATGGCCTTAACCAGTCCCCGGTTTTTCGCCCCGCCGCCCGTCACGACCACATCCTTTTCAATTCCCAGCGTCCGGACCATGTTGACGACGCGGCCCGCGATGGCCTCATGGAGACCGGCGCAGATCTCCGGGATTTTTGCCCCTTCGGCGAGTCTCGATGTGACTTCATGTTCCGCGAAAACGGTACATGTGTTGGAAATCTGGACGGCGCTTTGGGCCTGCATGGACAGGTCTCCCATATCGGCGAGATTAATGCCGAGGGTCTCGGCGATGACTTCGAGGAAGCGTCCCGTCCCGGCGGCGCATTTATCGTTCATCACAAAATTCGACACCCGTCCGTCGAGCCCTAATTTGATCCCCTTGGAATCCTGGCCGCCGATGTCGATGACGATGCGGACGGAAGGCACGACGGCGCGAACGCCCCGTGCATGGCAGGTGATTTCCGTGATCTGCTTATCCGCAAAGGGGACGTTGATGCGGCCGTAGCCGGTCGCTGTGATAAAGCCCAGTTGATCGAAGACCATGCCCGTCTTTTTGAGGGCCTCGTCCATGACGGCGAGGGCAAGATGCCGGTGTTCGGCGCCCGTGGGGCCGATAATGGCTGTGACGATTTGTTCATGCTCATTGCAAATGACCACCTTGGTCATAGTCGAGCCGATGTCGATGCCAGCGAAATTCATAATGGCCTCTTTCTTGCCGCCAGGGCTTCAAGAAACGCTTCAATCTGCGCTTTCCATTGGGCCTCTGAGTAATCCCTGAGATCCACCATATCGGAGACAAACTGGGTCATGGGCAGATCGGTATAGCGGCCGAGGGTGTTTTTTGTATGGATCTGGCCGATGGTCGTGGCCCGGCAGGATCGGCAGGCGTGGAAAAATACGCCGTCGATGTCATAATCCTTGATCAGGTCGAGAATCCTTTCCACAACAGGATTGCCGCTGTTGGCCCTGGCCTGCTCATGGCGCTTCGTGTAGCGCAGGAATGTGCGCCAGGCGAGAAATTCCACCGGGTCTTTGACATGGCCGGGCACCTCGACGGGGTCGAAGCCCCGGTACTGGTTTTCAATAACAAAAACGGCGCCGAAACTTTCAAAGTAATTGAAAAACCACATCGTATGCCAGGGCGGCAGGCCACCGCCGTAGAGGATGCGGTATTTCTCGTCTTTGACGACGGCGAGCTTGTTTTCGATTTTGTATTTTACTTCATTGACGAGGTCCTGGAAAAAATCTACCGCCTCCTGGGTGCCGCTGTAGTAATAGGCGGGCACCATGACGCTGAAGTGGTCCTGGGACGGCATGACGCAGGGCTTAGACATCCGGAGCAGGTCGGACTCGTACCAGAGACGCCAGGCCTCGTCGCCCAGACGGATGGTTTCCCAGAGACGTTCCTTGTTCAGCGGCTTTCCCGTTTGCTTTTCCAGGAAGGCGATGAGTCCTTCAAATTGTTCTTTCTGGTAACGGACATAATGGTCGCGGACGGCGTTCAAATCACAATGCACGGCCGGGTGCATGACGTCGATGCTGTAGGTCGGCGCCGTCATGAAGCGGCCGCAGGCCTGAAACCACTTGAAACGCGGATCGCAGACGCCGCTGCTTCCCAGAATGATGTCGGGCAGGGGCATGCCGCCGTCAGGGGCGTTTTCGGGCATGCAGCCCAGGTCTTTGCGCATGCTGTCGAAGCCCAGACCGATGCGGGCATAGCTGCACAGGACCTGGGAGTAGCCGTCCTCCTCCGCCTTGGTCAGAAACCGGTCCATATCCCGTTTGGCGGCGCAGAGGCCGGCGTAGTTTTCCGTGGGCAGTGGGACAATATCCATGGCCCGGAGGATTTCATCGTACTGGGAGGAGACCATGATGTAAGCCACCTTCTTCCCTTCGGCCTGGGCGTCGTGGCAGCTTTTGTAAATATTTTTTACCATGGCCCGCACCTTGCGCGCCGCGTCTGTCCCTTTGGTTGCTGTTGTTTTTGCCTGATCATTTTCTTCCATTACCGTTCTCCTTGGTACAACAATTCATAAATTCAGTCACGTATTGTCATTTCGAATCCCGCCGAAGCAGGATGAAAAATCTATATGGGTAAACATTTGAAACAAGTTATCTCCCTTCGGTCGATATGACACTGGACTTATGAAGCAAAGTACTTAGACAATCATTTCCAGAAACGCCTGCACACGGGTGCGGAGCTGGCCGATCGTTGACGTGGAATAGTCGTCTTCGATCATGAGGACGGGAAGCCCTTTCACGTTCAAGTATTCTCTCAAATCAGGCCCCTCCAGCTCGCAGGTGTCGCAATAGCGGATAATGTAAAAAATGACGCCGTCGGCGTGCCACGTCTTCACGAATTCGCCGATGTAGCCGAAGCGGTTTTCAAGATCGTCTTCGCGTGTTTCGGCAGCAGGCTTGTAACTCCGGGGGCAGTGGATGTGGAGGTAGCGGCTGACGATGCCGTCCAGGGGGTCTGCCGTTTCCGGCACGTCATCCCAGAAGAATCGCGAACCCGTGCAGAGGTCATCCATGACGACGGATGCGCCGCTTTCTTCAACGAGCTTGATGAAGGCCGTATCGTCGATTTCGTTTCCCCAGATGAAAATCCGGGGCTGTTTGGGTCCTTTGGGCTGCGGACGCCTCATGATCTCGCCGATCAGACCATCGATCAGTTCGATGTGTTCATCTGCCGGCATTCCCATTCCGGCCACGAGCAATTGGGTGATTTCGGCGCCGGAGACCAGGGGCGGGTCCGGCTTCCGTAAGGCATAGAGCTCTCTCAGACGCGCCCGTCGTTGGTTGTAAAGTTTGATGGCATCTTTGAGCTTAGCCGGGTCAAATGTTTTGCCCGACCAGTCTTCCAATGCCTTGATAAAAAATTCCAGTTCCTTGCGGTAGAAGGCGTCGGAGCTGGGTCCCATCATGTGGGGGACATTGAGGAAGTGGTTGAAGGCGGCGGGCGTGTTTTCTCGCCAGATGTGATACATCCGCTCGATGGTGTCGCAACTGTGGGGGACGACGAAGCCGTCCAGAAAAGAGTAATCGCCCTTGATGGCCATGTTGAAGCAGCTCCGGGCGAAAGGGCAGGCCATGGGCTCGATATGGGCGTCGGCCCGGTCGATGGGCTCGCTCATGCAGCCCTGGATGCGGTAAGGGATCATGTCGAAGGCGGCGATGATCTCATCAGGGACAAAACAGCAAAAATAGCCCACGACTTTTTGGCCCGCGGCATGTAGCTCCCGGGCGCGTTTTCCTCGTTGGGTGTAGAGGTCTTCCATTTGCGTGATAGAGGTCATTGCAATCTCCTGGGTGTAAAGTTCAAGAATCTATGTTTTGTGCTTATCATAGAACTCCTTGTAAAACGCCAGATTATATTTCAGCAGGGCCGGCGTATCGAGTTCATAGGGGCACTGGTCTTTGCAGCTTCCGCATTCCGTGCAGTCTTCAATCTTCATCATTTCTTTATACCAGCCTTCGGTGAGGAAGTTCCGCACCGGCGCCCGCATGAGCATGAGGGACAAGCGCGCCGCCAAATTGATGGGAATTCCCACAGGGCAGGGCAAGCAGTAGCCGCAGCCCCGGCAGAAGTTGCCCGCCAATTCGGCACGATCTTTATCCATCTGCCTTTGCATGGCTTCGTCGAGGACGGGCGGACTCTTTTCGAGTTCGATGAATTGGTCCAGCTCCGATTCCCTCTGAATCCCCCAGATCGGTACGACGTTTTCGAATTGACTCAGATAGGCAAACGCCGCGGCGGCATTGGTAATCAGCCCGCCGCTTAAGGCCTTCATGGCGATAAAGCCGATATCCTTTTTCTTGCAGGCCTCGACCAGTTCCACATCTTCTTTCGAGGCGAGCAGACTGAAGGGAAACTGGAGCGTTTCGAACATGCCGGTTTCTATCGCTTCCAGGGCAAGTCTGCTCCGATGGTTCGTGATGCCGATATGACGGATGGCGCCGCCGGCTTTGACTTCCTCAAGGATATGATAGAGAGACTCCGGATCGTCCTTGATGGGCAGTTTGTCGTGATTGTGGAGCTGATAGATGTCGATATAATCGGTTTTCAGCATCTTCAGGCTCATTTCGAGATGTTTCAAAAGCTGATCTTTTGTCCTGGCCTGAGTTTTGGTTGCGATAATAATGTCTTTTCTGACATCGGACAGGGCATTGCCGATCTTCTCTTCACTGTCCGAATAGCCCCGCGCGGTGTCATAGAAGTTGATGCCGTTTTCATAGGCTTTTCGCAGGATGCGAACCGCCTCGTTCATTTCCACCCGCTGGAGGGGCAGGACGCCGAACGCGGTTTTCGTTACCATTAAATTTGTTTTGCCGAGTCTGACTTTTTTCATGTGTCTTATCCTGTCTTGATGGACTGGCCGCCGTCAACGGCCATAATGACGCCCGTGACAAATTTGGCCTCATCGGAACATAAGAAGAGGGCTGCGTAAGCCGTGTCCCAGCCTGACCCCATGCCGCCTTTCAAGGGGACGCGGTCATTGCGCTGGTCGATGAGGTCCTGTTTCGCGACCCTTCCTCTTCCCGAGATGCCTTCAATGGCCATAGGCGTATTCATCAGGCCGGGCATGATACAGTTTACGCGAATGCCTTTTTTCGCATATTTGATGGCGATGGAATGGGTCAAGGCGTTCACCGCCGCCTTGGAAGATTTGTAAGCGACCATATTCGTTCCCGCGATAGCGGCAACGGACGAGATATTCAAAATGGCGCCGCTTTCCTGTTTCTCCATAACCGGCAGGACATGCTTGCAGGTCAGGAATGCGCTTTTAATGTTCGTATTGTATATCCTGTCCCATTCCTCTTCGAGTAACTGTACCGGGCTGTAGTCACTGCCGCCGCCCATCCCGACGTTATTGACGAGGATGTCGACCCTGCCGTAGGTTTCAACGCACGCCTCCGCCATGCGCTTGCAGTTTTCCGATTTTGTTACGTCGGCGGCAAAGGCGAAACAGGTGCCGCCTTCCTGATCGATGATCGTTTTTGTTTCTCCCGCCGCTTCGAGACGGTAATCGACCAGCATGATCTTGGCCCCGGCCCGTGCGAACAGAACGGCCATGGCCCGGCCGTTTCCGATGGTATCTCCAGGCCTCTGACCGGCCCCTGAAACAATCGCTATTTTACCTTCTAACCGTTTATCCATCCTTTACCCCCCCCCTTGATATATTTATATGTATAAAAACAAACAACATAAATGTCATATTCATTATCATGACGCCGATAGATGCCGTAGGATAAAAAATACAATCGTCATTCCGGCGAAAGCCGTAATCCCGTCCCGCTCAAACGTGATAAAAGAACTGAATCCCGGATCGGGTCCGGGATGACGGGAAAAGGACTCAATCGCCGCCCGTTATTTTTATCTTTTTAACCGTTAAGTCATCCACGATGAGCTTATCAATTTTTACTTTCTTTGCATGAAACCGGCCGATGGCGAGGCGTCCGATGGTCACGGCGCCTACCGTCAGCGCTCCGATCGTCAGCGCTCCCAGGGCCAGAACACCGAGGCTTGCGGTGCCGATGGCGACAAACCCGGTTGCGGCGGCGCCGGTGGCGGATGCTCCTGTCGCCGACACGCCTGTGGCGGTTGCCCCGGTGGCTGCGACGCCGGTGCTTACAGTGCCGGAGCTGATTTTCCGGACGTGGACAACGGCATCTTTGCTCTTTTTTTCTGCATCACGGGATTCAGATATATCTTCATGATTCATGGTTCATGTGCCTCACATTTTGGTTTGAGACGGAATCTGCCGGATCCACGGCATAAGTCAGTGCCTTTCCGCCGAAGAGGAAATTATATTGAAAGGGGCATGGCGTGTCAATCTATTGCTGACAGCCAATGGGGAATGTTGCCCCTAACGGCCGTTTTTCATTCTGTAATATTCAAAGGTTTTACGGATGGCCTGCGCGCCCCGTTCCAGAGAAACGAATGTGGGAATGCCGCCTTCCTGAAGTTTGTTGATCAGCGTCTGAGCATTTCCCACGTACTCCGGCGAGAAGGAGTGGGAGACAATGGCCGCCACCGGTTTCGGACTGGCATTTCTTACGTCCACGGTGGCATTGATGATTTTATCGGTCAGGTACATGGATTTAAAACGCGCCGTCAGCAGTAAAACGATATTGTCGATATTTTCATCGGCCTCAAGAATATCAAGGATGCGCTTCATCTCGCGGGCGTTTGCGTTGCCCGTATCCACGGGGTTTTGGTAGCCGCCGCCGATGAGGCTGAAAAAGGTTGCAAATTCATCGTAGGACTTCTGTGTCAGTTTGGGAAGGCTCAGTCCGGCTTCGGCAAAAGCATCGGCGACCGCTACGGATAATCCGCCTGATCCCCCGGTTACAGCCACCCGGTCCCCTTTAACGGGTTTTAGGAATATGATGGCTTTTAAAATATCGACCAGTTCATCCAGATTGGCTGCGGTAACGGCGCCGCATTGCCGTACAGCGGCGTCCCAGATGGCAGCCTGTGCGGCGAGTGATCCCGTGTGGGAAGCGATGGCCCGGCTGCCGGCGTCCGTCCGTCCGCCTTTCCAGATGACGACGGGTTTTTTCGCTGCCACATCTTTCAGAACCCGGAAAAATCGCTGCCCGTCCTTCGGGCCTTCGATATAGATTCCGATGGCTTTAATGTCTTCATCCCTGCCGAAATATTCCAGGTAATCGGCGGAATCGAGGACGATGCCGTTGCCGAAACTGACGGACTTGTTGATATTGAGACCGTGAAGATTGGCCTCAATGGAGAAATTGACGGCATGGGTGCCGCTTTGCGATATGAAGCCGATAGGCCCCGAAATTCCGCTGTATTGACTCGGCGACTGTTTTACGCCGGACAGGGGATTGAAAATACCCATACAGTTCGGACCGACAAGGTGAAAATTCGCCGCCGCCGCTTTTTGGGTGAGGATCTTTTCCAGATTGATTCCTTCTTCCGTCGATGTTTCCGCAAAGCCGGATGTGAAGAAGTGGGCCGCCGCCACATCCTTGCGAATGCAATCGTCTAATACGCGGGGGGCAACGACTCTCGGCACGGACACGATCACCAAATCCACCGGTCCCGGTACGTCCATGAGGCTGGTATAGTTTTTTACGCCCAAAGCCTCAATGCCTTCGAATTCCTGGGGCGCTATTTGAACGGAATACAGGTTCCCCTTGAATTCGCTTTGCGTTGTCAGCCACATATATTTATTATCGCCCTTGTCGCCGATAACGACCACGGTGCGAGGATTAAAAGCCCTGTCCAATTTTGCGAAATCTGTTATCACAATACTCCTCCCCCTGCTTTTTTTATTTTGTATGAAAATTCCCCCACCTTTATTAATGATGGCGGGAGGTTTTTCATCCTTCGCTGCGCTCGCCATCCCCGGCCAGTGTGCTGTTACAGTAATGGCTTTACAATGATGTTATTTCGAACGACGTGAGAAATCTCTGCGACTTCGGCCAGAAAGAAAGATATCTCCCTACGGTCGATATGACAATAAATCATTGCAACACTACACTAGAACATATCGGCTGACGGCGATTCCTTTTCCGTCTATGAGGTCAACGATGGCCACGCCGCCGGAGATGGCAGGCGACCCGCTGTAACAGGCCGTCACGGGATCAGTGCAAATGCAATTGAAGAGATTCATGTGGCCTAAAGCCACATAATCCCATGCGGAATTTACGATTTCTTCATGCGTGATCAGATAGCTTCGGGATAAGTCTTGTTCATCATTGACGTAAAAACCATGAGCCACGGCGATATGCCATAATCCGTCGCCGTTTCGTCCCGGTATGCCGGCCATGGGGATAATGTCTTCATTATAGGATGTAATGGGTTTTCCCCATAACGCGATGCCCAGATCATGAAAGTGAAGCGTCTCGCCTTTGGGCGACCGGAAAATGTGGATATTGGGGCATTCCTCCCAAAGGCCATGCCGAAGGTATGGCGATCTCGCTTCAAGGCAATCGTGATTGCCGGGCAGGATTACGACGGGCGCCTTTAGTCGGCTTAAATTTTCAACAACATAAGCGATCAGGTCATCATTGATCAGGTGGTGATCGAACAGGTCTCCCGCAATAATGACGATGTCTGCGCCGGTGCTGTCGGCGGCGGCCGACAAAGCCTCAAAATCGCGGCATGACGGGTCGTCGAAGGATTGGATATGAAGATCGGACGTATGCAGTAAACGCCGGTTGGGCTTACGGGTATCTTTCATGAAAATCATAAGCCGGGGACAGGTCTTGAAATAAAAGCTTCCATCTGTAGAACTGATATTTCAAGTTTCGCTCCCGTGCTGAACGCTTTCGATTATTTTGTGCCTCGATATACGCCGTCATAGTCGGCCGTCGAGAGGGTTATGGTTTTGCCGGCATTTTTCATACCGCCTGCCGTGATTCTGCCGATGAAGAGAGTATGATCGCCCGTGTTTATGGTGTTTTCCAGTAAGCAGTCCAACCAGCCGATGCATTCGTCAAGGACAGGCAGACCGTTAGGAGACGGGATGTGCTTCAATCCGTCGAATTTCTTCTGCCAGTCCGAAATTTTGAACCCTTTGATCATATCGATGGATTCTTTCGGCAGGACATTGATGCAAAATTTCCCTGATTGCAGGATCTGTTCATGAGAAAGCCTGTTTTTCCGGATGCCCATGGCGATCAGCGGCGGCTCATGGGAGCATTGGGTCACCCAGGACGCGATCATGCCGTTAAATCCGTCCGCGGATGACGTCGTGACGAGATAAATGCCGTAATAAAATCGGTCGAGTACATCCTGCCATGCTTTTTCCATGATAACCTCGAATCAGGGGTATTATTTGCCAAGCTAATCAGGTGGAAGGACCATAGCACATAAACTGATGAAACGGAAGACCCGATGCATGCGCCGCATGCATGCCTGTCGGTTGTGGATAAAGAGATTCAGGTACGGCAGCTCGGTTTTTAGCCCAAAAAAAAAGGCTACAGCGTCAATACCGTAACCCCTTTTTTATTTTGGCTCCCCAGCGCGGACTCGAACCACGGACATGCTGGTTAATCCCGCTTTACAGCGGGACTCTACCGACTGAGGTCTCAAGAAAACGGCCAATGCCTCTTTTCTTTACCACTTTTTCTAAAATCATTGCCTCTGATCGAGTTGCAACCTGCATCGTCCAGATCACCTTCCATGGCCCCTTGAACCGCTTTGTCGTTTTTGAACCCATGTATCCAGGATCATTATGTTCTGAAAGGCGACGCTCCAGATGATCTGTCTGACCCGCATAGTAGCGACCGGTTGATTCGCTCTGCAATATGTAAACCCAAAATGGCATATGAAGTTTACCAAAAAAGAAGCCTGTTTCCTTAAAAACAGGCTTCTCATATTGGCTCCCCAGCGCGGACTCGAACCACGGACATGCTGGTTAACAGCCAGCCGCTCTACCGACTGAGCTACTGGGGAACATTGTTTC
>JAFGHS010000039.1 GCA_016930075.1 Deltaproteobacteria bacterium | reverse complement strand
CAGGGCCGCGCCCTTGGTCTGGGCGATCAACTTGCCCATATTGTCGAAGGTCTCATTGGTCTTGGCCGAAAGCTGATCCAGGAGATCATCTTTCGACTCAACCGGGGCGTGACTGGAAAGGTCCCCTACTGCGGCTTTCTGCAATACCCCGCTTAGCTTCTCAACCCGGTCTTCCAGATACTTCCGGTCGTCCTCCTGTTTTTTGGCGGCTTCCTTTAAAAGGGCTTCGTTTTTTATCTGATCGTTGATGCTCCGGAAGATTTCCAGGGCGCCGACGACTCTTCCTTTTGAATCTTTAAGGGGAGCTGCAGATGCCGATATTGTCTGGACTTCGGGTCCTTTCGGGGGCTTAATGACCTGTGTGGAACCCATATTGAATTTACCCGTTTTGAGTGTGTTTTTAACAAAGCATTCTTCCTGGCACTTATCGGACCTCCAGACCTCCCAGCACTTCATTTTTCCTTCCACTTCTTCCGCCTTAAGGCCGGAGGTATAACAGGCCATCGGATTCATAAAGGTTACGGTCAGATCATGGTTTACAAAATACATGGGGACAGGAATGACATTTTTCAGTCCCTTGTTGAACGCCTCCTGATCCTTTTGGTTATCAACCATGGCCCTTAAGTTATCGGCCAACCGTCCGATGGAATCATTTCCCCCGGCAGGAATCTCCACATCCAAGTTCCCCTTGCTGAGTTCATTGGTTACAATACTCAATTCCCGAATCCGCTGGGTTACCAATTTATATAGAAGCCCATAAAGGACGGCGACAGCCACGCCCATGAGGATGATCATGCCAAAAATCCTTTGGCCCAGGGTTTGCGTTTGTGCATAACTGGAATAGAAAATCCATAACCCTCCAAGCAAACCGACGATAATCACGAGGATCGCCACGATTTTCATCCGAAGACTATCTCTGATCCCAAATATATTGAAACTCATGCCATACCCCCATGTAAAAGTTGATTCCGGATTCAGGCCATGGAATCCCCAAAAATCATACGGTCCAAGCCATAAATATCCAATATCAGACAAACCTGCCCATCTCCAAGAATCGCCGCCCCGGCAAATCCCGGGATCGAACGGAAATGGGTCTCCAGGCCTTTGATAACCACTTGCCTGGTTTCCAGTATCTGATCAGCCAACAGGGCAAATCTTCTCTTGTGGCTGTCTATGATGAGAGCTATCTTATGAGGGTTTTTCCCCTCTTTTACGGTTCCCAGCAAGTTTTCCAGGCGAACCGCCGGGATGTAACGCTCTTCGAAGCGAAACATTTCCTCCTTAGCCTCGACGGTTTTCATATCCTGATCCTGAATCGATCGGACGGTCAAAACGGACGGCAGGGGAACGATATAGGACTCGCCTCCGACATCAATCCGGAGACCCTCCATGACAGCGAGGGTTAAAGGGATGCTCATGGTGAGGGTCATCCCCTGTCCCGGAGAGGAGGATATATCGACAAGGCCGCCGATGCGGGAAATCTGGTCGTAAACCACATCGAGTCCGACGCCCCTGCCTGAAAGGTCGGAGACCTTCCTGGCGGTCGAAAAACCGGGAAGAAGGATAAACCGTTGCAATTCTTCAGGTGCAGGTCTTGTCCCTGCAGGGATGAGCTCTTTTTCCACCGCCTTCTTGTAAATGGCTTCATGGTCCAGGCCCCGACCATCGTCTTTGACCTGGATGAAAATTTTCCCCTCCCGTTGAAATGCATTGATGGATACGAACCCCTGGGGGGACTTCCCGTTTTTCCGTCGAACCTCCGGCGGTTCAATTCCGTGATCGATGGCATTCCGAATGCAGTGCTTCAATGGATCTGTTATTTGTTCAATCAAATCCTTATCCAACTCCGTGTCCGTACCGCCGATCTCAACCCGTACATCTTTTTTTACCTCAACAGCCAGGTCCCGGGCCATCCGCTGCATTCTCTGTAAAGTACCTTCCAGGGGAAACATCCGAACGCGCATGACCTGTTCCCGCATTTCTCTTAAATTTTGTTCTACCCGGTCCATCTCTTCCAGGATGATCCGGAAAGAATTGGGATCGCCTCCCTCCAACAAGTGGGAAACCCTGGCAAGATTGACCGACAGCTCTTCCGTATAATTGGCCAGGTTGTCCAATTTCTGCGTTTCCACGCGCACAGTGGATTTCCTCAGCAGGTTGCGGCTCTTCTCCTGTTCGCTCATGATATGGGAGAGGGTTTCCGCCGCCACTATTCCCTTTTCCACCAGGACTTGCCCGATCTTTTTCTGATCCTGCAAGGCTTCCTGCAGGTCGTCCGAATTAATGACCCCTTCTTCAATGAGTATGTCTCCGATCCGTTTATCGGCTAAAGAACGATCCACTCCATCCGGGAACTCTTCTGTAACATCCACAATTTCCAACGGGTGGTATCCCTCAATGAAACAAAAGACTTCGTCGACGGCCGAACGGGGCTCCCGTGTTTTAAACAGGAGTTTCCATGACATATACAGGGAAAAGGGATTAATCTTGGTGATTTCCGGAATCGTTGAAACGTCTGCCATCACCTGGACAATATCGCCGATATCCTGGAGTTCTCTTAAGAGCATCAAGGGGTCCTGCCCTGAAAAAAATACATCGTCTTTAAAGGAAAGGGCTATTTTATAAAAGTATTCTTTATCTTCATCCAAAGGGATAAATGAAGGCGGCGCAGGGGGCGCCTCTTCCGAACTCTGGACGCCCATGAAACGGGCCAATTGCTCCTTTTTAACCTTCAATTCCGCCGGCGTGATCGGCTCTTCTCCCCGTGAAACCTTTTCAACCATGGCTCTCAGCAAACCCTGACCGGCCAGGAGATGAGAGATAAGGGTGCGGGAAGGTTGAAGACGGCCGTTGCGCATACGATCGAGAAGATTTTCCAAAATATGGGCATACTCCGAGATGGCATCGAAGCCTACCATGGCCGCACTGCTTTTCATGGTATGGACGGCGCGAAAGACCTCCTGAATATGGGCAGGATCGTCGGGCGCTGCATCCAGAGCGAGGAGACTTTTCTCGATCCTCTGGAGCAGATCATCGGCCTCGGAGTAATAAATCTCTAAAAGTTCGTTGTTTTCCACAAATTATTACCTGATGAATTTCTTTACAACCCACAGAAGCTGCTCGGTGCGAAACGGTTTATTCAGCCAACCGGCGGCGCCGGCCTCTTTAGCCTTATCTTTCTGCTCTCTTTCCGTCTCCGTGCTCAATACCAGAATTGGAACATATCGGAACGACGTGGCCTTAACTTCCCGGATAAAACGAATGCCGTCCATCACCGGCATATTAATATCCGTAATAATCAGGGAGACGGATCTCCCGTCCTCCATAAATCTTGACAACATGTCCAGACCTTCCTGACCGTTTTCCGATTGAATTATGTTATAGCTGGCATTTTCAAGGCAGAAGCTAAGAGAATTCCGAAGCGTGGGAGAGTCATCTACAACCAGGATATTACGGCCCATACAGGTCTATCCTCCTAATTTAAGAAAAGCGCTCAGCCCCAACAGGTCACCCATATCGATGACATCCGGAGGGACATCCCTAAAAAGCAGCGGTCTGTTTCCCAGAGATTTTTTTAAAGAAACCAAAAGTTGAAAAACGGCTGTGTCTAAATAACGCAAGCCGCCGCAGGACAGGACGACCTGTCCCGACCCACGCAGGGCGGAGAGGAGTTGTTCGTGCAACGCTTCGATATTTTGCAGCGTAATTTCCCCTTCAAGGGTGATTTGATTAGACATGTTGATTCGAGTCGTCAAAAGACATTATTTTTATTTTTCGTATCAAGGCCTTAAAACTAAAAACCTGTTGCAGCACAAGGTATAACGGCAACTGCATGTATTTTAAAACTATTATGTCTTCAAACCATTACATTAACTGCACTTTTAGCACAAAAACATATTGAAAAGCAAACAAAATTACAATAATCATTCACCTTTACGACCTTTGCATCCCGCTATATCAACGTCACTTGACATGCAGGAAAAACTCTGCGGGATTAATGTGGACTTCACCAGGCGGAATTCCCCGGACAATATTCAAACGGTCGGAACCGGAAGCAGGAATCTCGTCGGAAATATAGACCAGTTCCCCACGCTTCAGGTCGCCATTGCCCTTATCCACAAGACGTAAAACGAGCGGCATGCCTCGTTCAAACTCATTGGGATAATCCATCACCAATCCGATGCTCCCGTCGCCGAGTTCCACGACAGAGCCGATGGGATAAATCCCCATCATTTTGATGAAAGACTTCAGTAAGACCGTGTCAAAATTTGTCCCCGCCGCGAGCCACATCTTCCGTAAGGTCTCATCCGGCGTAAAAGGCATGGGGCGATAAACCCTCTCCGCCGTCAGCGCTTCATAGACATCGGCGATGCGAAGAATCTTTCCCATAAGACTCAGACGGACCATAAACAGCGTGCGGGGATAGCCCGTCATATCGGGATTCAGGTGGTGCTCAAACGGAGCGATGATGATTCTGGATCTCAAGGATTGAGGCGCATTCAACATCAGAATTTTTCGAACCCCGATAAGGGGATGCTTCTTCATCTGCTCCCATTCTCCATCGGTCAGCGCCCCCTCTTTGAGAAGAATATCCTTGGAAACGCCCACCTTTCCCAGATCATGAAAGAGACCGCAAACGGCAAGATGTTCCAGAGAAACATCCGATAATCCGATATACCGTCCCAGGCAGGTTGCCAGCAGGGCAACATTAACGGAATGGGTGTAGGTGTAATCGTCAAAATCCTTAATGGTCGTGAGCCCGATCATCAGAGACGTGTCCTCCCGGATCAAATCCACGATGGTTTGGGCCAGCCGTCTCGCTTTGCGAACGCCTACCATGCTCTGCGACAATTTATTCGCCACTTCTTTCACTGTTTCGACGGCATGGAAATACGTTTGCCGCGCCTTCTCGTACCGCTTGCCGTCTGCGCTTTCACCGTCGCTCGCCTCATCGTCGTCATGTTTACGGAAGAGCTGCACCCAGGAATATTTTTCCTCGCGCAGCTGCTGATCCAGCCAGGACAGAGGATCGCCGTCTTTGATGGAATCATCAAGCAGACGTGAAAATGCCAGGACGTCTTCGGGCAACGCCGTGCGCGAGGACTGTAAAAAGATGATGCTCCCAATGCCGCGTTTTGAAAAAAAATCAATCATGGCGTTGACGACCGTGGCCGCATCTCTTACATAAGGAAGCTTTTGCTCTCCAATGTAAAAGCGGCCGCGCCACAAAAAGAGACTGATGTCGTCTTCTGCCGCCATAAGATCAAGCAGGGTTCGAAAGGTTCGCAAGCTCTTTCGGACCAGCTGATTGTTGTCCTGGTAGATTCGCACCGTATTGATCATATGATAAAGCGCCCGGAGAAAGTCATGTCCGAAACGTTCCGGAATCGATTGCTTATCCGACATGATCATTGCCCTCCCTTGTTTTCCGGAGAAAAAATCCGCCCCGCTTCACGCGCCATCCTGCGCAGACCGGGATGCATGCTCCTGGATGCATCCTCGATGACTTTACGCGCTTCCGGCGTTTTCAAACCGGCCAGGGCAATCAGGGCGCCCCGACGATAAGCCGATTTTTTGAGGTCGGCCATCCACTTCCGGCTGAGAAGAGTTTTACGCAGAAAAGGAACGGACCGTTCTGATCCGCATTGTCCCAGCGCTCTGAAACAACTCAAGACGTGCTCATCCTGCGAGGAATTGAAATGACTATTCTGGAGGTAATGCAGCAGGACATCCTCCACAACTTCATCCCTCGAACGGCCCATATGCTTCAGGACCGCACGGCGGACCGCCTCGTCCGGGTCATCGATAAATCTGAATATGTCTGCCGCCTCAATCTCATGTCCACGCGCCATTGATTTGACTGCCGCCAGGCGGACGGACGGCGATGCATGCCGGGCAAGTTTCATGAGATACTTTTTGGACACTTCTCCCCCCAGCTTATACAAAACAGGCGCCAGCCTCGCCGCCGCCCTTTCATCCGTATCATTGACAATGGGGTCCAGACAATTTGCATCCTGACGGACGAGGGAAATTACAGCATCCTCCAGCATTTGCTCAAGCTGTTCCGGCTTGTGAATAAGCAAAAGACGCGCCAGGGTGCTGACAGCCCGAGGTTGCAGACGCTGGAAAACACTTCCCAGCACCGCAGCCCGACTCATATGCATATTGCTCCATACATCCTCCAGGGGCTTCAGATGAGCGGCATCGGAGATTTTATGATAAAAAGATTCGGTCAGCCGCCCTGCCCAGGGTGCACGGATCCGACCGCTGTCAAGAACATATTGCAATCCATCAAGAATGATGAGAGAGGCTTCAAAATCATGGCGTACAAGGGAGTCCGTGAATTCATCCGACAAGACATCAAGAATGACGCCGAAATCATCCTCATCCTGGTACTGAAGGAGGCTGTCGAGCAACATATTCAGACGGGATGAGGCGTCCGCTGTTTCCTCACAATGAATCATTTCCTCCAGATCGGCCAGTTCCTGAGGGGTTAACGTCAAACAGGCCGGATCGATGGCCGGCTCATTCTGGTACGGCGTCTTACCATGAACTTCGTCTTCCGCAGCAGAGTGTCTTGCGCCGGATTCGATTGTACCGTCCGGACGGTCCCCGTCCAGCCCCGAAAAAAAGTTGGCCGCTTCATACTGAACATGAGCAAACTGCGCTTCCCATAAAGCGGTCACGATGTCGCCCTCCGGTTCCGCCGACAGGACGGCATACCGGTTGAGGATGGACAATAATTCCCGGACTTCATCCAGACCGACTCCGGACGTGAATTCCAGCCAACGGATGCCGTCCCTGAAAAGCGTAAAGGGCAGCGTCCCTTCTTCGAGAGACCCTGTATGGACAATGTCTCCCCCAAAGATCACGCGTTCCCTCTCAACTTCAATTTTGACGTCGCCCCATCGGCGAATGAAGGCATCCAGTCTTGCATGAAACTGTTCGATGGAATTCACACAGATGCTGTGGCCTTTGGGGTAAAGGGACAGGTTTTTTCCCGCAAGCAACAGATTGGCAAACAGCCCTCTGGTTTCATCCGATCCCGGAGCTGTTAGACGACTCTTCGTTTCCCTGATTATTTTATCCCGAATATTCATCATCAACCCGATACTTTAATACGGACGTCCGATTTCATATCACCGGCTGCCATGTTAACAGAAATTCCGTGATTAGTGAAAACCTTTTTTATTAAAAGAAGTACGGGATATGCCGTATCGGGATGCCTTTATCACGGCGGTGCATGAGCGACATAACATCCCTTTTTCTAAATACTATTTCCGTTGACACAAAAAACCATTCATTCTATATTACGCCAAAGGCATGCTGAAATTACAATGCTTTGTCAGAGGGCCATGATGTCAGGTGTATCTCCCAGAAAAAAAATGATTTTTATTGTCCGCCTGGTCGTTATCATTACAACCGCTTATTTCATTCTTTTTTCGCCGTCTGCAAGCGGGGAAAAGACGGCTTATGGATATGTTTTCATCGCTCTTTATTTACTGACCAATCTGATTGTCGCCTATATTCCCGAAAAATATTTCTACGAAGACAAAATCTTCTACGGAATCATTTTAGGCGACAGCATATTGGTGCCCGCAGGCATTTATCTTTCCGGATATGTCGGGACGGATTTATACCTGATATATTTCATTATCATCTCTTTGACGACCATGGGCTCCAGCTTTGGTTACCTGATGCTGAACATCTTCGTTTTTTCTCTCATCTACGGCTGGCTTTTATATCAACAAGGATTATTGACAGGGCCTGCGGCCGTCAGTTATGCGATCCGGATTCCGTTCATTATTGTCATTGCCATGTTTTACGGATATCTCATGACGACACGGTTGAAAGACAAAAACCGGCGTATTCAGGAAGCGCAGGAACGATACGAGCAAATCATTCAGGCGACAGATGTGCTGATGTGCATTGTCGATCATGAAGGCAAGTTCCTGTTTGCCAATCAGAAGTTCCTCAACTTTTTCGGATGCAGTGATGAACGAAATATTTTGGATTTGACCATATCGCAAATTTATAATGAAGATGATCAGGAAAGGGATGAATCGCTGAGCCATGTAAAGTCCGTCTGCGAAAACAAGAATACGGTACATTATGAACACCATGATAAAAACCATGACCTGTGGTTTTCCAATATACTGAGCCCGATTATTGATCCTAAAAGTCATGAGGTTATTTCGGTTTGTATAATTTCAAAAGACATCACCGGGCAGATTGAAAAAGAAAAAAAATTAAATGATACGGTAGAATTATTGCGACGGACCAGGGACCAGTTAATACAAAAAGACAAGATGACCGCGCTTGGGCGTATGGCGTCGGGCATTGCCCACGAAATCAGAAATCCGTTGGAAGTCATTAATATGGGGATGGATTACCTGGAGGACAATCTCCCTGACGATAATCCTCAAATACGAGAATCCATAGAAAAAATATTCAATGCAGTTAACCGGGCCGAAAATATCATTAAAAACGTTTTATCATTTGCTCGGCAATCGGCATATAAAATAACGCCCATATCCCTTGCCCCTTTGCTTGATAATGTACTGACGCTTGCAGAGCAAAACATTCGCAACAGCGGGGTGAGCATCCGGTGTGATTACGATAACGAACCCTTGGACGTGGCAGGCGACTTTAATATGCTCGAACAGGTTTTTTTAAATCTGATCAATAATGCGGTTGATGCGATGAAAGAAAGTGAAAAAAAGATATTGACGGTCCGGGCCTATAAGCAATTGGTAACGGAGGTCGGCTACAAAACCGGTTACCGGCAGGCGGACTTTTTCAGCATCGGCGACGAAATGATTGTCGTTGAAATATCCGATACGGGAAAAGGAATTCCTGAAGAAACGCTGCCCAGGGTATTCGAGCCTTTTTTTACAACCAAACCTTTGAATGAGGGGACGGGGCTGGGGCTCAGCATCGCTTATATGATCATGGAACGATTATTCGGCACAATCGATGTTGAAAGCCGGGAAAACCAGGGAACCGCTTTTTTTGTAAAACTCCAGCCAAAGACTAAAGCGACGGATGCGCAAGGAGGTGCAACTTGAAAGAAAATATAAAAGTTTTGATCATTGATGATGAAATTGATCTGTGCTATTTCGTCCAAAAAAATCTCATGCGGAACGGCTTATTCGATGTGATTTTTGCGACAAACGGCGAAGACGGAATAAAACTTGCCGGGGATGAACTGCCGGACATCATCCTTCTTGATCTGTTCATGCCGGACATGCCCGGCGAAGACGTCGCCGCTTGCTTGCAGGAAAATGCCGCCACGGCAAACATCCCGATCCTTTATGTAACCGCGCTTGTCGCGGAAGATGACATGGCCGATAATAAAGAAAGTAAAATCGGAAACAACTACATCCTCCCGAAACCGGTGCGAACAAAAAAATTAATCGAAATGATCGTTAAGGTCTTAAGGGAGTCATCATCTTCATGACCGATTCGACGGGAAGCAATGAAACGTTCAGGGCGCATTGCGACCGTAGAGGTCCCGGACCTTCTGTCTGAGAACTTTCCCAACCGGAGAAACCGGCGTTTCATCGACAAAGACCACCGAACGCGGCATCTTGTACCCGGCCATTTTATCCCGGCAATAGTCCATGACTTCTTTTTCATCCATCCGGACGCCTGGTTTGAGCTGTATCACCGCACGAACGGCGCTGCCCCACTGTTTATCGATAACGCCGATAATTGTAACGATGTCGACTTTGGGATGGGTCTGGATGATCTCCTCCACCTCAAGAGGAAATACTTTTTCACCACCCGTATTAATACATTCGTTTTTCCGGTCAACGGTTCGAAGCTCGCCGTTTTCATCCAGGTATCCCAGATCGCCGCTGCGAAACCAGCCGTCCGCCATCACTTCCTTCGTTTTCGCCTCGTCCTTATAATACCCCTTCATCATGGTACCGGAGCGATAACAGATTTCACCTGTTTGCCCCTGGGTGCATTCGCGTCCTTCATCATCAACAATCTTTACATCGACGATCGCCTGACCGACGGATTTTTCCACAATATGATCCGGGTCGCTTTCAATCTTAAAGGAAATGATCGGCGTCATCTCCGTCTGACCTAAAACATCGAGCATCAACGCATTGGGAAAACATTCAAGAATTCGTTTTTTCAACTCCGGCGGACAGGAACCGCCACCTGAAGTGGCCATGCGCACGGAACCGACATCATATTTCTTAAAATCCGGAAAATCGACCAACTTCTGCCATCCCGCAGGGACGTTCCCCAGAATGGCGATTTGTTCACGCTCCACCAATTCGAGAACCAAGGCCGGATCAAAGGCCGGATTCTCCATCAACACGTAGCAGGACGTACCGCTCAAGGCGCTGCCGACAAGACCTTGATACGCCGCGACATGGAAAAAAGGCATGGAAGGAAACATGGCTTTCTGTATGTTTTTCCCGTAGTATCTCTTGGCTTTTTTAGGATTGATGATTCTCTCGTAGGCTCTTTCCTGCATGCGTTCCTGAACCCTGGGACGCGCCATGATTTTCTTGAAAACCTTTGACCGCAGGATGGGTCCGATGATCGATTTTCCGGGAAACGGCAGCATGTCCATCATTTTTTTGTGTTTTTCCAAAGGAATGTCCATGGTAATGTATCGGACGATTGAAGCAGCCGCCATCTTGGAGAACATATCAAAATGAGCGCCGTAGGAGAGCATCACCCCTTTGGGGAAACCTGTCGTTCCGCCCGTATAAATCATGACAGCCACGTCATCCGGTTCGGTAGGCACGGCAGGATCATGATCGGTTCCGGAATTGACGAACGCCTCATAATCCAAAACCCTTTCAATCTCCGATTTGCCCCTGCAAACAATATGTTCGATGGCCGGCATATTATTGAGGGCAGACGTCATGTTCTTGCCCCAAACGGCATCATACAGGAGGACTTTGGCGTCGGAATGATTGACCTGGTATTCAATTTCACCGGAAATGAAGCGGTAATTGACGGGAACGGGAATCGCGCCTGCAATCTGAATGCCGGCGTTGATTTCGACAAACTCCGGGATGTTGTGGAACATAAAAGCCACTTTATCGGCTTTTTTTACACCCATGCCGACCAGCGCCTGAGATATCTTAAACATCCGGGGGATAATCTCACCCCAGGTTATCCGGCGGTTCCCGCAAATCAGATACTCGCTTTTTGCATTATGTTTGGCAATGGAGATTAAAGAATTGGCGATGATGTTCGGTGACTGAATGCGCATTGTTCCCTCCTTTTTAAAAATCATAATTCCCCGGATTCTATCAGCCGTTTTTCTTAAAACTCATATCATTTAATGCGTCGGCGCATATTTACCGTTTATCTGCCTGAGCCGCCGCTCAACATCATCGTAAGTCTGTCGTATACAAGAGCAACGCAATGGAGGTCTAAACAATCATTTTGCCGTGTTTCATATCACGTTTTATAAGGAGGGACAAACATTTCTCAAATCTTTTCAGAAAAGAAAAGGAACGACGGCCCGTCGGGCGCCGTCTCCAGATAAAATCAAAAGCAGGACCCATGTTTTTTATTGACACATAAGTCCGGCTTCCCTATATTTCTTCCCCGGAAAAATATTTAAAAAACCAATGATTCGTTCCATGGATCTAAATCAAGGAGGCAACGGTGGCAAAACGTCTTGAGGGGAAAATAGCAGTGGTAATAGGCGCCGGTCAGAGGCCCGGCGAAACAATCGGAAACGGCAGGGCCATGTCCGTGCTGTTCGCGCGTGAAGGCGCAAAAGTAATGCTTGTGGACAGAATCATTGAGGCCGCCCAGGATACGCAGGCCCAGATCGAAAAAGAGGGGGGCGAAGCCATTTCTTTTCAGGCCGACGCCACGAAAATTGAAGATTGTCAAAAAGTCGTCGAGAAGTGCCTGGAGCTTTATGGCCGCATCGATGTGTTCGCATACAACATCGGTACGGGCGACGCCAACAACTCACTGGAAATGCCCGCAAAAAACTGGGATACTGTATTTAACATCAATCTCAGAGGTCTGTACTATATGTATCGCTTCGTCATCCCCGTCATGAAAAAACAGGGAGGCGGATCCTTGATCAATACGTCCTCCATTGCCGCCATCTCATCTACGCCCATGATGGCTTATCGGGCCTCAAAGGCCGGCATGAATGCGCTTACGCAGTCCGTCGCCGTCAATTATGCGAAGTACGGCATCCGGGCCAACGTCATTATGCCGGGATTGATGAACACGCCCATGGCCGTTGACGGCATCTCCGGGGCAAAAGGCATCGACAGAGAGGAACTGATCAGAGAGCGTAACGAAAAAGTCCCCCTGAAGGGCGGCATGGGCAGCGCCTGGGATGTGGCTTACGCCGCCCTGTTTCTCGCGTCTGATGAGGCCAAATTCATCTCCGGCGTGTTGCTCCCCGTGGACGGCGCACAGAGCGCACGGGTCGGTTAGCCTGTCAATTTGACGTCCTGTCCCGACCAATGCATAAAGAAAGGGTTGTTTTTTACGGCAGGGGAATGGCCGGCGAGCCCGGATTAAGAAAGGCGCCGCCGTGCTTCCCGCAATACGTTTCCGGCTGGGTGCCCGCAATGTAAAATTCTTCTTGCGCTGCCGGGCATGAAGACGTCGCCCGTTCATTTGTCGTCGGGTCGATCAGAACGGATAAAACCGTATCGGGTTTGATAAAATCGACAATCGGTTTGCCTGCCAAGGCCCCTTGCATAAATCGTCCCCAGATCGGGGCACAGATCGCCCCGCCTGTAAAGCCCGGCCCTTCCGGCTTCGGCATGTCGTGGCCGACCCAGACGCCTGCAACAATCTGCGGCGTATAACCGATAAACCACGCATCCCGATAATCATCCGTCGTGCCCGTCTTCCCGGCGGCGGTTCTTTTGAGTGCAAAAGACTTCAGACCTTTGGCCGTGCCGTAAATGAGAACGTCTTTGAGCATCTCGGTAGTCACGAAGGCGGCCTCCGGGGAAAGGACCGGGGCAAGGGCCGTGGGCGTTTCCGTCCATTCTTTGCGACGGCGGTCGTAGATACTGAGAATCGTCCTCGATTGGGGCCACCGTCCGCCGTTGGCCAAGGGCGCATAGACGGAAACGAGATCGTGCAGGGTCACCTCTTCCGTGCCGAGGGCCAGGGAAAGATGCTGGGACTGACGCAACGGCAGCCCAAGCCTGACGGCAAATTCGACAAAATAAGGAACGCCGATAGCGTCAAGCAATTTAACCGTGATGACATTGTTTGAATAGGCGAGGGCCTGGCGAAGACTCAGGTCTCCGTATTGCCTCTTCTCATAGTTTTGCGGCGTCCAGGTGTCATTGTTTTCAAGGCTGTAAGTTACAGGCGCATCATTGGCGATCATCCCTGCCGTATATCCCTTTTCCAGAGCCGCTGCATAGATCAGGGGCTTGATGGCCGATCCCGGTTGACGTTTGGCGAAAAATGCCCGGTTATGGGGATTCCGGACGACATCAATGCCGCCCACGGCGGCCAGGATGTCGCCCGTATTCGGATCGAGAGCCAGCAGTGCGCCCTGAAGATCTGAAGAGATGCGCCGGACACCCTCGCGAAGAGCCTTCTCAGCCAGCCGCTGCATCGGTAAATCCATGGCCGTAATGACGTCCAGACCACCCCGCTCGACAATGTGCCGTCCGTAAAGGTCCACCAATTTATTTTGTATATGGGCCACATAGGAAGGCGCCTCTCCGGGTTTCATAACGGAAATCGGGCGCGATCTCAGGTCCTTTTCCTGCCGGGCCGAAATCATTTTCAGATCCGCCATGCGCTTCAGGACAAGGTTCTTCCGCTGCCAGACCTTCGCTGCTTCACCGGCGGGATTGTATCGCGAAGGGGCTTTGGGCGCGGCAGCCAGGAGAAGACACTCGATCTCATTTAATTCCTGGGGAACTTTATCGAAATACAAAAGAGCGGCTTGTGCGATTCCCCAAGCCCCGTTTCCGAAATAAACTTCGTTGAAATACATTTCGAGGATCTGCTTTTTGGAGTATTTCCGTTCGTATTCCACAGCCAGGGCGCCCTCACGGACCTTGCGTTCAATGGTTTTCTCCCCTTTGAAATACCGGTTTTTGATGAGCTGCTGGGTGATGGTCGAGCCTCCCTCAGCCATGCGTCTTTTCATTACATCCTTCACCAGGGCCCTCGCGACGCCGCGCACATCGATCCCGCCGTGCTCATAGAAACGGGCATCCTCAATGGCAATGAGGGCGTTTTGCAGAAAAACCGGAATCTGATGAATCCCCACCCAATACCGTTCATTGGGCAGAATCCGACCCACGAACCGCTTCTGATTGTCGAAGATGCGGATGGACGTATAGTCCGCAGGCAAAAGTGGATAAACGGCGATATTCTCCCCGGCTGTCGCCGCCGAGGCAACAATCAGGGCCATGAGAAAACTGAAGATGGATGCCGGCCACCGCCGTTTATCAGAAACCTGGACGCGAGAAAACGAAATATTCATCTACTCCTTTTCGAGACCTTTGAAAAACGCCTTTTTCGTCATGGCAAGCGAAGCGAAGCAATCTCATAAGCTTCCGGTAATATAAGAGATTGCCATGGCGCTTTGCGCCCCGCAATGACAGGAAAAACGGAAATTCAAAGCCCTCTCTTCCTTTATTCATTCTTTGCGTTTACCTGAACCGGATGCGTACTAATCATGTGTGGGCTTTGCATCAAACAAGGCAGTGATGTCAAGTAAATTGATGTAAAAAGTCTTTTTCTTCTTGACAGGCAGCGTACCGATCATTATATTCAGGTCATTCTGATTTATCAGATTAATCTGAACATGTCTGGACAGGAGAGAAAATGACTAAGGCAAATAACAATCAACCCTCGTGTGCTTTAACCGGCGACGCAAAAACCTGCTGTCGCGTTGAATCCCTCATCAGCGTCGATGACCGCGGACAAATGGTGCTCCCCAAAGATTTACGAGACCGCGCGGGCATTAAAGCGGGCGACAAACTCGCCGTCATCAGCTGGGATAAAGACGGCGAGGTATGCTGTCTGGCTCTCATCAAGGCAGATGCCCTGGCCGTGGGAGTCAAGGAATTTCTTGGCCCCGTTCTGAAAGACATGACTTAAGGAGATATGAAACATGCTGCAGGGAGAAATTAAAAAAGTGGTAAGAGATAATTATGGGAAAATTGCCGAGACGTCAGGCTCCTGCTGCGGGCCTAACTCTTCGTGCTGCGGCGGCGATGTGAGCGCAGAGGACATCAGCCGGAGAATCGGTTACAGCGCCGCAGACCTGAGCGCCGTCCCGGAGGGGGCGAATCTCGGCCTGGGATGCGGAAATCCGTTGGCCCTGGCCTCCCTGAAAGAGGGAGAGACCGTCGTCGATCTGGGATCGGGAGCTGGCTTCGACTGCTTTCTTTCGGCAAAGGCCGTGGGGAAAACGGGCCAGGTCATCGGCGTGGACATGACACCGCAGATGCTCGACAAAGCGAGGGAAAACGCCGGCAAAGGAAATTTCGAAAACGTCGAGTTCCGGTTGGGCGAAATCGAAAACCTCCCCATCGCCGACAATACGGCCAATATCATTATTTCAAATTGCGTAATCAACCTGTCGCCCGATAAGGAACGGGTATTTCAGGAGGCATTTCGCGTCCTCAAACCGGGCGGCCGCCTGATGGTATCGGACATCGTTTTGCTTGCCGCCCTGCCGGACGCCCTGCGGGATTCGATCCAAGCCTATGTCGGCTGCATCGCCGGCGCCGTGATGAAAGACGATTATTTGAACGCTGTCGGCAAGGCTGGATTCCGGGACGTCAAAATCATGGATGAGACCCTGTTCCCCGTGAAGGATTTTGTCGATCATCCATCGGTGCAGGAAGCCGTAAATGATATCGGCATTACGAAAGACAGAGTTGAAGAACTCTCATCCGCCGTCGCCAGCATCAAGGTTTACGCCGTGAAACCGCTATAGTATCAAAAGTAGTAAATCCTCACCTGCTCCTTGACAGGAGCTGAATGATTTGTTACGTCCTTGCCTCGCATTTATGGACAACGCAAAATATAAAAAAGGGGGGTTGTATGTCTGATTCGATGAAGTACAAAGACGTTTACGAGCAGTCCATTTTTCAGCCCGATGTTTTCTGGGGCAAGGCAGCCGAAGCCATTCAGTGGACTAAAAAATGGGACAAAGTGCTTGATGATGCGGGGAAGCCTTTTTATCTGTGGTTTGTCGGCGGCGAACTCAACACCTGCTATAACGCCCTGGACTATCAGGTAGAATCGGGTCGAAAAGACCAGCCGGCCATCATCTACGACAGCCCCGTCACCGATACGGTAAAAAAGATCACCTACGGCGAACTCCTCGACAGGGTTGCAACGTTTGCAGGCGCCCTGACCTCGCTTAACGTGAAAAAAGGCGATACGGTCATCATCTACATGCCCATGATTCCCGAAGCCCTGGTGGCGATGCTGGCCTGCGCGCGCATCGGCGCCGTGCACTCCGTTGTTTTTGGAGGATTTGCCCCCAATGAACTCGCCATCCGCATCGACGACGCCAGGCCGAAAGTGATGATTTCCGCTTCCTGCGGCATCGAAGGGAAAAAGGTTCTGGCGTACAAACCGCTCTTGGACGAGGCGATTAATATCGCCGCCCATAAACCGGAAAAATGCGTGATCTATCAACGGCAGCAGGTGAAGTCCGACCTTATTGCCCCGCGCGATCTGGACTGGGAAGACGTTGTCAAAGATGCCAAGGCCGTTCCCTGCGTGCCCGTTGCCGCAACCGATCCCCTTTATATTCTCTACACATCAGGAACAACAGGCAAACCCAAAGGCGTCATGCGGGACAATGGCGGACATGCCGTGGCGCTGAAATGGTCGATGAAATACATCTATGACGTCAAACCCGGCGAAGTTTATTGGGCCGCCTCTGATGTGGGCTGGGTCGTCGGCCACTCTTACATTGTGTATGCGCCGCTCCTCTACGGCTGCACCACCGTTCTATACGAAGGAAAACCTATTGGGACGCCCGATCCCGGCGCGTTCTGGCGCGTTATTTCCCAGCATCACGTATCCGTCCTCTTTACGGCGCCGACGGCCTTCCGTGCCATTAAGAAAGAAGACCCCAACGGCGATTACCTGAAAAAATATGATGTTTCCTGCCTCAAGTATCTCTTCTTAGCCGGGGAACGGTTGGACCCCGACACCTATCACTGGGCAAGCGACATGCTCGGCATCCCTGTCGTCGATCACTGGTGGCAAACCGAAACAGGCTGGCCCATCGCCGCAAACTGCATGGGTATTGAACCTTTTCCGATCAAGGCCGGATCGCCCACCAAGCCGGTGCCCGGTTACAACATTCAGATACTGGATCAGGACGGCAACCCCCTGCCCGACGGCGAGGAAGGGTCCGTCGTAATCAAGCTACCTCTCCCGCCCGGATGTTTGCCCACGCTTTGGAAAGACGACAAACGCTATCTCGAATATGTCACGGAAAGACCGGGGTATTACGTCACGGGCGACGGCGGCCGCTATGACGAGGACGGGTATATCTTCATCATGGGGCGCATCGACGACGTGATTAATGTGGCCGGTCATAGGCTTTCCACCGGTTCGATGGAGGAAATCGTCTCCAGGCATAAGGACGTTGCGGAATGCGCCGTGTTCGGCGCCGACGATCAATTAAAAGGTCAGGTGCCTGTCGGATTTGTGGTTTTGAAAGCGGGCGTGGACCGAAGACCCGAAGACATTGTTGCGGAGCTTGTGCAGATGGTGCGTCAGGAACTGGGCGCACTGGCCTGTTTTAAAGAGGCCGCCGTCGTGAAAGCGCTCCCGAAGACCCGTTCGGGGAAAATCCTGCGCAGCACCATGCGCAAAATCGTGGACGGCAAGGAATTTGTCGTGCCATCCACCATCGACGATCCGGCCGTTCTAACGGCCATTGAAGAATCTGCCCGGACAATCGGTTACGGAAAAAAATAAAGCAAAACAATACTAATAAAGAGGGGGCAACATCGTACGGTTGCCTCCTCTTCATTTATACAAAGGAATGGGATGGGTGGCAGGTTTTGTGAAGGCCGCGGGTTGTGCCCGGAGGTTTCACTTCATTCATAAATGGGATGGGTGGCAAGTCCGTCTTTCCCCTTTTCTATTTCACTGTCAGATAGTCTTTAACGGCGGCAAAGGTTTTTTCTTTGACGCCGGGCACTTTCATGACCTCTTCGATGGTCTTATAGGGCCTGCCTTTCATAATAGCCTTTGCCTTGACCGGGCCGATTCCCGGAAGCCGCTCCAGGGCTTCCTGAGTCGCCGTGTTGATGTTGATTTTTGTTCCCCGCGCCAGCTGTGTCGCTGCTGCCGGAGTGGATTTGGCCGTTTTCCCGGTCCTGTCTCCGGCCGTCTTTTTCATATCTGTCGCAACCGCCGGCGTATCGGCAGGAACAGTTTTGACCTTGCCCACGGCAACAAAAGGCTTCATGGCGACAATAGCCTTGGCGCTGATTCCGGCCCTGGAAAGATCGGCGAGTGTTTTATAAGGACGGTTGGCAACGATTTTTTTTGCCGTTTCCCGATCAACCCCTTTGATGCCCGCGAGCTCTTGTTCCGAGGCGTTGTTAATGTCGACCAACGGGGCGGCCGCTTTCTGTGCATCAGCCTTTTTCCCCTCAGCAAGACCCCTGCCCGGCGACAGGATCATCAACGTCACACACAACAAAACCGTCATCCAGGCAAAAGAATGCTTCTCCGATTCACGGCTTGCCTTCTTCAGCATTTCTACCTCCTTGATTGAATGATCAATCCCTCATCCTTCATGCAACGTCCAGATGAAGGCATTCATATTTTCATAAAGAAAGAGATGATGATGGACCGCGCTTCAGCTTGCCTTATATAATGAATTTTTGCTTATGTAATGGCGGACGACGCCGGGAATCAGGTATTTGATGGATTTGCCTTCCTTCGCCCGCTGCCGGATGTTGCTGGAGGATATGTCGAGGAATGTGACCCCCTGGAAAAAGATGCAATGGCCCGTGGGACCCCGCAGCCCCCGCACCTTGTCGTCGTACTTGAACCGGGCGGCAAAATCGTCGGGCACGATCCCGGCAAGGCCCTTGTTTTCATAGCCCGGCCGGGTCATGACGATGATGTTGCACAGGGTCAAAAGCCGCTGCCAGTCTTTCCACGTCTCAATGGCGTGGAAGGCGTCCTGGCCAAGGATGAGATAGAGTTCCAGATTGTCGAGGTACTTCTGCAGAAAATAATCCACCGTATCGACGGAATAGGAGACGCCTTTGCGCTGATTTTCGACATCGGAAAAGGAAAAAGACGGATTCTCTTCGATAGCGAGTTTGATCATCTGCTCACGATGGAAAAACGACGTGATGTCCGCATCCAGTTTATGCGGCGGTTTTGTCGCCGGGACAAAAATGATTCTGTTGAGATCGAATATTTCCAGAATCTCCTCGGCGCATCGCAAATGGCCGATGTGAATCGGATCGAATGTGCCGCCAAACAAGCCCCATTTCATGTTCTCACCTGTCCGTTTCCATAGATAATAAATTTCGTTGTCGTCAGTTCCTCCAGCCCCATGGGGCCGAAGGCCTGCAATTTCGTCGTGCTGATGCCGATTTCCGCACCGAGGCCGAGTTCAAATCCGTCGCTGAAGCGCGTCGAGGCATTCACGAGGACCGTCGATGAGTTGACCTCGTTCAAGAAACGCTGCGCATGGGCATAATCCTTCGTGATAATGGACTCCGTGTGCAGGGATCCGTATTTTTCTATATGACTGACGGCGTCATCCAGATCATCCACAACACGCACGGCAAGCTTCAGATCGAGATATTCCATGTACCAGTCTTCCTCCGTGGCGCCTTCGATTTCCGGACAGATATTCCTTGATTTTTCGCAGCCCCTGAGAATGACGCCGGCCTGTCTGAATTTTTCCGCCATAACGGGCAGGAACCTGGGGGCAATATCGCGGTGAATCAAAAGCGTCTCCATGGCATTGCACACACCGGGGCGCTGGACCTTGGCATTCAAACAGATCGCATAGGCCATATCCAGATCGGCATCGGCGTCCACAAAAATATGGCAGACGCCCTTGTAATGTTTGATGACGGGAATCTTGGAGTCTTTGACGACCGCCCGGATCAAGTCTTCTCCGCCACGGGGGATGATCAGATCAATCTGTTCGTCAAGTTGGAGCATCTCATGGATGGCCTGCCGGTCTGTCGTCTGGATAAGTTGAATAGCCCCTTGAGGGATTATTGATTGTTGCAGAACCCCTTGCAGGATCTCCACGATAGCCCTGTTGGAATGAATCGCCTCCGATCCGCCGCGCAAAATCACGGCATTCCCCGATTTGAGACAAAGGGCCGCCGCATCCGCCGTCACGTTGGGGCGCGATTCATAGATAAAACCAATGACGCCCAGGGGAATTCTCATCCGGCCTACGGTGAGACCGTTGGGCCGGCGCCACATCTTCGTGATTTCTCCCACCGGATCGGGAAGCCCGGCAACATCGGTCAGGCCTGCTGCGATGGCGGCAATGGTTTTCCCGTTGAGCGTCAGCCGGTCGATCATGGTCCTCGACAGACCGGATTTTTCGGCCTCTTCAAGGTCCCGGGCATTGACTTCGATAAGGCGATCACTCCTGGCGACGAGCGCCTCCGCCATATCCTGGAGGGCCTTGTTTTTCACGTCGGACGGAATGCGGGCAAGGATGTTGGCTGCTTTCCTTGCTTCTTCGGCAATTTCCAGTATTTGAGCTTTGATGTCCATAAAAAAATCCTCTGCCGACCGGCGGCTGCCGGCGAATTCTTTGTCACATTACAAAACACAAAGAACTGTGTCAAGGCCAATTGCTTGAGAAGGATATGAAAATACAGACATGGGTCGATTGTCACGGATTGTTCATTTCTACTTGATCCTGATAACTTCGACGGCTTCCAGGACGCCATGGGCGCTTATTTCCAGGTAATTTTTCCCGTCTTTGCTGATGATTTCCACTTCCGGATTAACGGAGAAATAATTCATGAACTTAGCTTCGTTTTGCCGCCATATCTGGCCACTGGACAATTCAAAGACCGTGTGGCTGTTTTTGAAGCCTTTGAATTTACCTTTTATGGTGCCTTTGGATATAACAATTTTTTTCTCCATGTCAGGGCCCTTTTCCATTGGACTATCATCATTATTATTCGATGGTTATGATCCATGAATATGATGTGCCGCTTGTTTTCTAACATGATTCCTTTTATATTACAAACCTGGTTTTTTTAAATAGGGATAAAGCTGCATTATGACCGGTCCTTTTGAGGCCCTCATAAATCTTGATAATTTTGTCGGCGTCTGTTAAGGGAAACCACGTATTCGAAGGTGTTGCTTAAAAAACCTCGGACCGGTAAGGACTAATTCTTGATAAAGGCTCGGCAATTCCCATTGCCGAAAAACCGCAATGACAATCGGCATCCATGTAAAAGCAGGTGAAAAGGCATACCAGATCATCAAAGACGGCGGATTTGCCTGGAATCGCATCACGACCTATTTTGCGCCCGCCGGCGGTCCGAAATGGCTCATCGCCGGCGGGTTTGATTTGACGCTGCTGAAAAGCGGCCTCCTCGGCAACGGGGCGCCGATTCTCCTGGTGGGCGCTTCGGCGGGGGCCTGGCGTTTCGCAGCCTGGATTCAGCCCGAGGCGGAAAGCAGCTACCGGGCTTTCATGGAGGCTTACATCCATACCTCCTACAAAAAAAACGATACGCCGCAGACCGTCCTGAAATCTCTGGGAGACATCATCAATGCCTATATCGCCGATGATGCCCTGCCTTTTGCCCTGAATCACAAGAAATACCGGCTGGCCGTCATCACGGCCAGGGCAAAGTCGATGTTAGGTTCCGACAGGAAGCTGTTGCAGATGACGGGGGTGGGCTTTTTTTACCTCCTCAACCTCATCGACCGCTCCCGGATTTATCGCCTCGCCGAGCGTGTTGTCTTTTACAATGCGCCCAAACCGCCGTTTTTTTGCCTGCCGAACACCGCCTTTAAAGGCAGGTGTTTCCCCTTGAACGAAACCAATTTCAAACACGCTATCGTCGCATCAGGGGCCCTGCCGATTTATGTGGCCGGCGTCCGGGATATATACGGCGCGCCCATCGGCAATTACCGGGACGGCGGTCTCATTGATTACCATTTAACCCATCGCTTTAACGCCCGTGAGGACGAGTTGACCCTGTTTCTCCATCACCAGGAACGCATTATTCCCGGCTGGTTCGACAAGAAGCTCAAGTCCCGCAGACCGTCACAGGACGCGCTGGCCAATGTCGTCATGGTCTATCCTACGGAGTCTTTTGTCGCCCAGCTTCCCAACGGCAAGGTGCCGGACCGGGAGGATTTCCGGACATATCTCAACGATCAACCTGCGAGGGTGAAAGTCTGGCAGCAGGCCGCAGCAATGGCCGCCCCTCTTGGAGAGCAGTTTGTTGAACTTATGGAAAGCGGCAAGATCAGGGACGCCGTGGAAATACTGTAGAGATTCTCCGTGAACCGATATTTTGAAAAGAATGTTGGGCTTTTGTACGCCATGCTCAAACGCTGCGAACTGTGCCCCCGAAAATGCCGTATTGACCGTACGGCAGGGGAAACGGGATTCTGCGGCCTGCCTGCGGACATCGTCATGGACTGCTGCCTGGCCCATCACGGCGAGGAACCGCCTCTGTCGGGGACGCGGGGCGCCGGAACGATCTTCCTTTCTTCCTGCAACCTGAAATGCATCTATTGCCAGAATTACCAGATCAGCCATAAGGTCCAGGGCGAGCAATTAACGGCCGCCGGGTTGGCCCGGATCATGCTCGATCTCCAGGACAGAGGCTGCCACAACGTGGAACCCGTCACGCCGACGCCCCAGACCCCCGGCACCATGGAGGCCCTCCTCATGGCCAGAAAAGACGGCCTGACCGTCCCGTTTGTTTACAATTGCAGCGGCTATGAAAATCCCGATGTCGTGGAACTTCTCGATGGAATGGTGGACATTTATCTTCCCGATTTTAAATACGGACAAAATGAAGACGGCCGGATGTTTTCGGGTGTGGAGGATTATGTGGAAAATTGCGTGGCCTCGATCCGCGAAATGGTCCGGCAGGTGGGGGATGAAGGACGTCTCATCATGGACGGAAACGGCATTGCCGAAAAGGGCGTCATTATCCGCCATCTTGTTTTGCCGGGACGGATGGAAAACAGTTTTGGCGTTCTAGACCTGATGAAGAAGCACATCTCCCTTCAGGCGTCTGTCGGCATCATGTCCCAATATACGCCGATTCCCGCCCTGCGCACGCATCCCCTTCTGGGCCGGCGCGTAACGCGCAGGGAATACGAGTCCGTCGTCAATTACGCCCTCGACATGGGTTTTGAGAACCTCTTTATTCAGGACGTGGACGACCGCAGCTTTTCTCCCGATTTCGAACGGGATACCCCCTTCAACTTTGAATCCGGGTAGATACGGAACAACCGTCTGAATGGATATAACGACAGGCATCGCCGGACGGCTTTTATCCGTCCGCCTTCATGCGCTCTACCAATTGCTGCAATACAGCGTCGGCTTCTTCGTACGGCACCTGACAGGTGCCAACCTTCTTGTGTCCGCCGCCCCCGTTTTTAAGCATTAATGCGCCGACATCCGTCTTTGAAGTCCTGTTTATGATGCTGTGGCCTACCGCAAATGGGCAGTTTTGTTTATTTCTGCCGTCAACCATCCAGATGGAAATATTCTGCTCAGGATACATGCTGTAAACCAAAAACCGGTTGCCGCTGTATATAACGGTAACATCTCTTAAATCCGTAATAATGACGTTGCCGTCAACCCGCGTGTACTTCTCAATCATTAACTTGAAAAGCAGGTTTTGCTCGAAATACATCTTGACCCTTTCGGCCACATCCGGAAGGTTGAGGATTTCATCAATCGTCATGGTCCGGCAGCTCTCAATGAGATTCTCCATCAGCTGATAATTGCTGATGCGGAAGTCCCGGAAGCGGCCGAGACCGGTCCTTGGATCCATAATGAAACCCAGCTGCACCCAGCCCTGGGGATTTTGAATTTCGTCAATCGTCAATTGCCCCGAATCCACTTTGTCTACCGCGACAATCAGGTCATCATAATGGGGAAACCTTTCCTGGCCGCCGTAATAATCATAGATGATTCTTGCCGCGCTGGGCGTAAGACGGCTTTCGCCTTTGAATTGCTTGCCCATGATCATCCTCTCCTGCTCACTGGAGTGATGGTCAAACCATAAACCGCATCCTTCGACATAAGGCACATTGGCAAGGACGTCATTTTCCGTAACGTCTATCAGCCCATCCTGCAAATCCTTTGGGTGGACGAATTTCCAGCTGTCAATAATGCCTGCCTCTTTGAGCAGGGTGCCGCAGGCCAATCCGTCAAAATCAGAGCGTGTTAAGAGCCTCATTAAATAACCCCCTATAAAAAGATGCGATTTCATGATTCATTCGCCGGCATCGGCAATGCGTCACATTTTTAAAAGGGAAAATATCGGGATTTTATTTGTCTGTCAATCAAATCATGTCGCCTGATATGCCGGTTGAAATAAACGGTGGTTGCGTATATATGTCCTCAATAGACTATGTGAAACGTCAGTCAAAATGAGAACCGCCTGCCATCCGGCAGCATGAGACCCGAAAACCGGGAAGATATGGGATAGCGCGAAGAAGGAGCAATTCATGGCCGAACAAAAAGCGATGCCGGAAAATGCAATGAAGCCCAAAAACGCAACGGAACATACCCGAAAGGCAAACGCCGCCGTCCTTAAGCAGTTGCCCTTTGAGAACCGGCAGAGCTTTGAAAACGCCTCCAGGGGATTTATCGCCACGCTTGACGAGGTCGTCATGCGCCGACCCGGCGACGGAAAGATCACCTACGATCTGACCGGTCTTAGATTTCTTTCCGGCACGGCGCCGGATACGGTCAACCCAAGCCTGTGGCGCCAGTCGCAGTTAAATGCCCTGCATCACGGCCTTTTTGAAGTGGTAGACGGCATCTATCAGGTCCGTTCGTTCGATCTGGCCAATATGACGCTGATCAGAGGCAATACGGGTTGGCTCATTGTCGATCCCCTCACATCGGCGGAATCATCGCGGGCCGCCCTCGATCTGGCCGACAAACATCTCGGCGCACGGCCCGTGACCGGCGTCATCTATACGCATAGCCATGCCGATCATTTTTTCGGCGCAGCCGGCGTCATCGATCCCGCCGATGCCGCCTGCGGGAAAGTGGCGGTCATTGCGCCTCAGCATTTCGTCAAGGAGGCTTTGAGCGAAAACGTCATGGCCGGAAACGTCATGCAGCGGCGGGCCGCTTACATGTACGGCAACCTCTTGCCCCATGCCCCCAACGGGTTTATCGGCAACGGTCTGGGCGCCAACCTGTCCATGGGGACAACGGGCTTTATCGCGCCGAACGACACCATCGACAAAACGGGAGAAACCCGCGTCGTCGATGGTATTGAAATCGTTTTTCAAATGACGCCCGATACGGAGGCGGTGGCGGAGTTTGTTTTTTATCTTCCCCGGTTCAAGGCCCTGTGCACGGCGGAGATCACCTCGCACCATCTGCATAATCTCTATACGCCCCGTGGCGCCCAGATTCGCGATGCCCTGGCCTGGTCAAACGGGATCAACGAATCCATCGAACGGTTCGGCAATAAACTCGAAGTGCAGTTCGCAACCCATCACTGGCCGACCTGGGGAAGAGAAGCCGCAATCGAGTATCTGGAAAAACAGCGCGATCTTTACAAGTACATTCACGACCAGACCCTGCGTCTGGCCAACCACGGCTTGACCAAGGAGGAGATCGCCGAAGAGCTGGCCCTGCCGGAGGGCCTGGCTCAGGATTTTTCCTGCCGCGGCTGCTACGGCAGCGTCAGTCATAATTCCAAGGCCGTTTATGTCAAGTATCTGGGCTATTTCGACGGCAATCCCGCCAATCTGAATCCCCTGCCACCCCTGGAAGCGGCGCGGCGCTATCTGGACTATATGGGCGGCGCGGAGGCCGTCATGGAGCGGGCCGGCCGCTCCTTTGAGCAGGGGGAATACCGGTGGGTAGCCCAGGTCATGAACCATGTGGTTCTGGCGGAACCGGAAAACATCCGTGCCCGCTCCCTGCTGGCCGACGCATGCGAACAGCTCGGCTATCAGGCCGAGTCCGCGCCGTGGCGAAAT
>JAFGHS010000007.1 GCA_016930075.1 Deltaproteobacteria bacterium | reverse complement strand
TCGTAAAAAGTCGAATTCTGTCATTTCGAGGAGTCCCGCTGAAGCGGGACGACGAGAAATCTTTAATGATTTCAGGATTTCTCCCCCACAAAATGCGGGGTCGAAATGACAAAAAACGAATTACAACACAGTCTTTTTGAAGGAATCACAAAATATGCAAATTTGCTTTATATTTTTATTCCCCGCCTTTTTCATTTTTCCAGCCAGTCTTTAACACATTTTCACACAGCTTGCATCTCTTTACGTATGTCGCAGTCCAGATATTGAACGTGTTTTGCTGCGTCTGCCAATGTCACGGCCAGGTTGACGGCAACCGTGGTTTTCCCCGTGCCGCCTTTGCCGCCGGCGATAGCGATTTCAAATGGTATGGTCATATCCGTTCCTGCAAAATGCAATGTTCAGTTACCCGATTTGAGTTCTTCCATTCGGCCTTATCCCCAGTGGCTTTCCACGTTGGCATCTTGGGCCTCTTCCAATTTTTCCTCATGATATAAACGAAGGGCCTCTTCCACCGTTTGCGCCTTTCCTATGTATATGTCGATTCCGGCCGCTTTGAGCGTTTTGTATGCCTTCGGTCCGACATTGGCCGTAATGACGGCGTTCACATTTAGATCGGCAAGATTTTGTGCAGTCTGGATGCCTGCCCCCTGAGCGGCCTGAAGATTCGTTTCATTGGAAAACGCTTTCCAACGACCGCTGTCGGCATCGATGACGATGAACCATTTGGCCCGTCCGAATCTCAGTTCAAAGGGGCTTGTTAAATCCTGACCGCTTGACGGTATGGCTACTTTCATTTTTTATTCCTGCCTCCTCCATTTATTGCTCTGCCTCTTCTGCAGAGTCCTGTTTGGGTATCTATTTGTTGACGCCGGCATCCGGGCATAACGAAAATATGATCATCCAGATTGTCCTTTAGAAAAGCGGCAAACACCTCTTCCGCTGTGCCGCGGATAAACGGAATGACGCGGATGCCCGCTGTTTCGATCATATACTCCACCGGTCTGGGCAGGGCGCCGCAGATCAACACCTGAATGTCCAATGTCTTGAGCATGGCCGCCTTTGCAATAACGGGCGTTCCCTTGAGTGATTTCGTTTCCACAGGCGGCATCCCGGCTTTGCTTTCGATAATAAAAAGCTCATCCGCCGTATCAAAAACTGTGGAGACGCGGTCACCCGAGACCGGTATGGCGATTTTCATACAATCATCCTCCGGGTATTTATAGTCATAATTCATGCCAGATCGGCTAAAATTTTAATAACCATTGGAATATCAATAAAATATATAAAATATTACACCGGTGAAAGACAAGTGTATTGAGAAAAAGTCGCATTTTTGCACTTCTTATATTGTTTAGTTAGTGCGACAATGCGACTTACTAAATAGAATTGATTCTGATATGGAATTCATATGAATCGGTTGATTTTCTTTGCAGCTGCCGTAAACGTTGGTATTGCTTCAAGGGGCGTCATACTATTATCTGTTGGCGTAAGTCGTGCCTCTGATGATAATAAATCGCCGGTCAATGCTTGTTAAACAGTAAAAGAAAGTGAAAGGATGAGCTATGAACCAAGGGGCTGCAAAGAAGAAGAGGGTTTTATTTATCTGCACCCACAATATCGCCCGGTCGCAAATGGCGGAAGGATTGCTGCGGGCGTTCCATGGTGACGCTTACGAGGCCTTCAGCGCCGGAATGAAGCCGGGCGCCCTGAACCCTTTTTGCGTGAAAGCGATGGCGGAGATCGGCGTTGACATGAGTGGCCATAAATCGAAACCCATCTCCGAGGTCGAACATATCGGATTCGACTGCGTCGTGACCCTGTGCGATCAGGCGAGAGAATCCTGTCCCTTCATTCCGGGGCGGCACACAATGATCCACAAGGGCTTTGACAATCCCTCTCTCCTGACGGGGACGGATGAAGCGATCATGGCGGAAATCCGCCGCATCCGGAACGAAATCAGGGCCTGGATCGATGAGGTCTTTTGATCAAATCGGTCATGCGAGGTCCTGGGCTCGGACAAAAATAAGTGAAGGTAAGTGACTGTAATTATCATGAATAATTTCAATGAATGATTGAATTTGGGGATTAAACACACCTTCCACAAAGTACACAAACTACCACTTGCTAACAAACAGAGAAACGATCCCGCAAATCCCGGAAACCGGATGGACAATTTCCGCAGTAATCATATGGGGTGGTGTGTAAGAAGAGGCTGTTGTCTGGGGTTATTTTTCCTCCAGAATTCCTTGATTAAGCAAGCGCGCTCCATGGATGACACGCAGGATAATCACGCTCGTGCCGATGATTTTGAAGATGGTTCGGTAATTGCCGTGCAGCAAATGGCGATAAGCAGTGTCGAGGCTTTCATTCTCCGGTATGAGGGGGCAGCGTTCGGGATAGCGCTCCAGGGTTCCGATTTGCTTTTCTAATTGCAGGATAAAAGCGCAGGCGGCACCGGGATTATCCTGGGCGATGTAATCCCATATTTCAGTAATATCCGTCTCGGTTATTGCGGTAATATCAACCCGGTATTTTTTTGGCACGCTTGAATCCCTTCAAAAAATCGCGGGCAGGGCGTGTCCGGTCCTTATCCACATCCTGTTCTGCCAGAGCCATAAGCTTTGCCAGATTCGCCGCCTGAAGGTGTTTTTCATAGACCCGGACGTCGAGCAGAACGGAATCGGCCCTGCCGTTCACCGTCAGGATGACCGGCCGCCCCGTGGCGTGGACGTGGTCAAGAATTTCACGTGTATTGCGCTTCAGGTCTGTAACAGAGCGGATATCTTCCGAAGGGCTTATTTGAGACATCTTCTTCCTCCTCCTGTAATGCATCATTCAGCGCCATATATAGCATCATTTATGATGTTCAACCAGAAAGAAAATTCGGGATCAGACGCCTGTGTCAATGTCTTCCTTCGGCAAGCTCAGGACGGAGTATGCGGCAAACATACTTCACAAAAAGACGATACGGCCATGGAAAATCTCGCCCGCTGCATCATCCGGGCATCATGCATCTCAGGAACGAATGACCTATCTGAATCAGGAGGGAAAGGTCATCTATAAAACCAAAGACGGCAAATCAAGCAAGAGCTTCCCCGCACCGGAACGGATGGTCCCGCCAACGACGGGATGCTCGCACATTTCCGGCAGGGGCGAATCCCGCCGTTGGCGGGAGTAAATATTGCGGACGCTATAGTCCCGCGTTTCGCGGCATCTCGCGGGAAAAAAGGCAGAAGGATGGCCGCGATGATGAAAATAAATCTGCCCCCTTATTTGCTTATTTGGTCCATAAAATAAATCTTGACACAGTAAATGTTTGGGAATATATTCCCAAACATGAGCGCGACGATTTCGACAACCCTGAATCTTGCGATTTTGAAACTTCTCAGGCCCCTGGTTCATCTGCTCCTGAGCAACGGCATTTCGTACCACGCCTTTTCCGACCTGGCCCGTTGGGCCTATGTGGATATTGCCTTTAAGGAGTTCGGCGTTCCGAAACGCAAGCAGACAACATCGCGGGTTTCGGTCATCACAGGGCTTTCGCGCAAGGAAGTCCAGAAATTACGCGATCTTGAGATACCGGCAGACGCGGATACGCCGAAGCGGTACAACCGCGCCACCCGCGTCATCAGCGGCTGGATCCGCGATCCCCTGTTTTCGGATCATGACAACAACCCCTTGAGCCTGCCTCTGTATGGCGAGGCTTCTTTCAGCAGCCTGGTAAAAAAATACAGCGGCGACATGCCGGTCAGAGCGGTCCTCGATGAGCTTCTGAATACGGGCGCCGTCGTACTGCAGGAAGACGGCCTGGTCAAACTCATGACCCGCGCTTATCTTCCCGGGGCCGACAAAAAGGCCAAGCTTGACATCCTCGGCTCTGATGTTGCGGATATGATGGCAACGATGAATCACAATCTGGACCCCCAAAACATCTCCCCGTTCTTCCAGCGCAAGGTATCCTATGACAACATCCCTGAGAAGTTCCTGGATCAGTTCAAAGCGCTGAGCTCGATGGAAGCCCAGGCCCTCCTTGAAAAACTGGACCGGTGGCTGGCCGCCCGGGACCGTGACGCAAACCGCGGCGTTCAGGGAAGCGGCCGCAAGCGGATCGGGCTCGGCATTTATTATTTTGAAGAAGATATGGAAAAGATCCCCGACAAAACAACGCAGGGAGACAATCAATGAAACGCAATCAAGCTCCTGGCAGTCAAAGACGGCTTTCCTCCAAAAAGAATATCTGGCTTATCCGGCCTCTCTTTCTTTTGCTTTCAATCGTTGTCTCCTGCAGCGGCGGAAGCGATGGAGATTCTCTGGCCGGCGGCGGAATCGGAGGCACGGGCATCATCAGCGTTGGCAATATTACGGCCCTCGGCAGTATTTTCGTAAACGGCATCGAGTTTCAAACCACCCGCGCGACGGTCATCATCAGCGGCATAAGCCGCGATGAAAAAGATCTGCATGTCGGCATGGTCGTGAAAGTCGAGGGCACGGTCAATGCCGACGGCAACACCGGCAACGCCGCCCGGGTCACCTATGACCATAATGTCGAAGGGCCGATCAACCGCATAGACCTTGAACGCAGCAAACTGGACGTTATGGGCCAGACGGTCTTGGTAGATGCGCAAACCATTATTGCCGGTTTGGGCAACATCTCGAGGCTGGCCGATCTTGCCGCCGACGACGTGGTCGAAATCAGCGGCCTGACCGACGCTGAGGGCAATATCGCCGCCACAAGGATTACTCTGAAAACAACCGGCAGCCGGGCCGGCGTCGTCGGACGGGTCGGCTGCATGACCGGCACGACCTTCAAGATCAATGCCCTGACGGTCGATTACAGCAACGCCATCCTCAGCCAATTCGGATCGGCGGGCATCCAGCAAGGCGATGTGGTCGACGTGACGGGATACCTTGCCTCGCCGTCAACCCTGATCGCGGAAACCATAGAAAAAAAGAACGCAGGCTTTAAGGACAACAGCGATGTCGAATTTGAAGGTTTCATCGACCGTATCTATTACATGGACCAGTCGATCAGCGGCTTTTCCCTTATTCTGCCGTTTGGTCTGGAAACAGTCGAACTGGATGCCTCAACCGTCATTGCGGGCGGAAAGCCGATCAGAGCCGGGGCCAGAGTTCAGGTGAAAGGAACGATCCAAAACAACATGATTCAGGCCAAGTGGCTAAGGCTTCTGTAAAAGGATTAAATTTTTCGAAAAAGGAGGAATGTATGAAACACAAAAAGAAATGGTCGGGAACAATCGTTGCGCTCATCTGCATGCTAAGCGTCGGTTGCAGCGGCGGTGGCGGCGGCACTGCCACCACTTCGGGCGGCGACGCCGGAAACGCAGCCGTTTCCGCTTACTCGTCGGGAACGGTCACCGGTTTTGGCAGCATCATCATCGACGGTGTCCGCCACGGCACCTCGATGGCTCAGGTTCATCAGGAGATCAATCCGGACGCACCGGCGCCGGGAACCATCGCCATGGTCAAGCTCGGTATGAAGGTCCAGGCCATGCTCGACGCTCAGGACCGCATCACCACGCTTACCATCCAGTCAAAAGTCCGGGGCAAGATCAGTTCCCTCACAGCCGACGGATTCATCGTCGCGGGGCAAACGGTCGTCGTTTCGGATGACCCGGCGGCGCCGACCGTGTTCGAAGGCGCAAACGGCCTGGAAGACCTTGCCGTCGATGATTTCGTCGAAGTGCACGGCAGCCGCGATGCCTCCGGCAACATCATTGCGACCCGCATCGAACGCAAGGATCCGATCAACGAAGAGGGCGTCCGGGTCGTCGGACCCGTCGCTAACCTCGACACGACGGCCAAGACATTTACAATCGCCGGGCTGACCGTCGACTATGGCAGCGCAAAACTGCTTCCCGCAGGCTCGACGTTGGCCGACGGTCAGCAGGTCGCGGTCTGGTCCAATACAGGGCTCACCAACACCACGATGACGGCCAAGGCGGTCCTCATCAAACTTCCGCAGATCGAAAACGGCAGCAGAGTCCGCCTCGGAGGCCGCATCAGCGATCTTGACCCGGAGGCCCGTACATTCAGCCTGGGCGGCATGACTGTGGATGCAAGCACGGCCGCCTTCAGCAACGGCTCTGCCGGTGATTTGGCCAACGGATGCCTGGTCAGGATACAGGGCGTCTGGTCAGGCAAGGTTGTGGCGAACAGAATAACCTACATCAAAGCCCCCGCTGATGCCACGGTCGAGTTGTCGGGCGTCGTCACCGATTTCGTTTCGGAAGCCAGTTTTATGCTGCGCGGCGTACTGGTCGATGCCTCGGCGGCAGTCTTTTCGGAAGGCGCCGCAGAGAACCTGGCAAACGGCGTCATGATCAAGATCGAAGGCTGCATTGACGGCGGTGTGGTAAAAGCGTCGTCGGTCGAGTTTGTCACGATTTCGGACAGCGGAAAAGACAACGAGAACCGCATCTTCCCCGGCACGGTTTCAAGTTACAACGAAGTCAGCGGCGCATTCACCCTGGCAAACATCAATCTGGCGATGAAAATAAATGACGCGACGGTGTTTTACAACGCCGACGGCAGCGAGGCGTCCAAAGATGACTTCTCGGAGGGTCAGAGGGTGCTGGTTCGCGGCAACCTCGTAGACGGCATCCTGACGGCGAAGGAACTCTACTTCAGGCCGATGAACGGTTTTACATCGCTGCATGTCGAAGGCGTGCTCTATGCCCTGGACGGGGAAGCTTCGAGTTTTCAAATCAACGGCGTGACAATCGCCTACACAGACGAGACCGTATTTGAAAACGGAAGCGTCTCCGACCTGGCAAACGGCGTCAGGGTTCACGTCACCATCAACATCGTTGGCGGCCGAATGGTTGCAAGCGTGATTGAGTTTCAAAGAAGCGGTGCAGCCATGGTCATGGCGCTTGGTGCGATCAGCGATTTCGTTTCAAATGCGAATTTCAAAGTGGCCGACCAGCAGGTCGATGCCGGTGGCAGCAGTGTGATGTTTATCAGGGGCGCTGCCGCCGATCTGGCAAACGGCCGGGTCGTTAAGGTGTTCGGCACGCTGAGCGGCACGACACTGATGGCCGATCGGGTGCAATTTAAGGATTGATCCCATTTCCGGTACAAGAAACGGCGCCCTTTCGGGCGCCGTTTCTTTTTGATACATCATTTTCCGCAAAATGCCCAACAGCACAGCCCGATCTCCATCATGCCTGTGCTGTTGGGCATAGCGAAGCGCCGGACCGTTCAAATCCCGGCTTCTGCGTTTATTCTTGTGATGGTGCGGTTTGATAAGGCATTGCTTTTTGGCAGTCGGAGTAATGGAGCACGACAACTTCTTTTTGACAAATCGGTCCATCTTTTTGTTGACTTTCCCACTGTGACGGACATTTTCAGCAGCTTTCAGACAGACCTATCCGGCACGCCTCAGATTGCATGTCCAAAGCGTCATGATCGGATATAATCATCCCAGGAGTATTCGGGGTCGTGATAGAGGTAATCGTAGTTGGGAGGCAGTTGAGAGTGGCCATCCATAATGTATGGTGTGTAATGCCGACCTGTGTCGTGGCTTGGAATGTGAACCGAAAATTGACCCGCATGGGGAGGGGGCTGTTTTGAAAACTGTCCCCAAATCTCCGATGTTTCAAACTCCCCTAAGTATGACGAATTATCTCCCCAGCCCGCACGGAAATTGCCGTTGACTTCGATTTCTTTTATTGTATGATACTTCATCTTTTGGGGCGCGCGATATGATCTTTATTTCGATCAAGTGGGTTAAAGGGTATAAAGCGATATCGGCAGAGCGCCCCCGAAGCGTATGACGTCGCCTGGGAAAGGCGCGGAAAGGACATGTCTTCATGAGTGAATACCAATATTACGAGTTTCTTGCCATCGACCGGCCCCTGACGGAGAATGAGATGGCTGACCTGCGGGGGCTTTCCTCACGCGCCCACATCACCCCTGTCAGTTTTACCAACGAATACCAGTGGGGAAATTTCCGGGGTGATCCGGTCAAGCTGATGCAGCGCTATTTTGACGCTCACGTCTATGTGGCCAACTGGATGACGGCCGTTTTCATGGTGCGCCTGCCCATTGAGGCGTTGGCCAAAGAGACGGCCCAGGCTATGGCGGAAAGCTACGTACTGGACTTCACGGCGACCAGCACCCATTGGATCATCACTTGGCGCCTGGAGGAGTCTGAAAACTACGACCGCTTCGGCATGGAAGACGGCCGGGGCTGGATGGCGCGCTTGGTTCCCATACGGGACGAGCTGCTGCGCGGGGATTTTCGCAGTCTCTATATCGGTTGGCTGGTGGCCATTGCCGGGGAAATAATGGATGATGACGAAACGGAACCCATCTCCGTGACCGGGCTGGGCAACCTGACCGCTGCGCAACAGGCCCTTGTGGAATTTTTAGAAGTGGACGAAGACCTGCTGGCGGGTGCAGGCATGGGAAGCCCGGCTTCGCAAGACGAGGAGCTATCCCAACAGAAAGTGGAGGCATGGATCGATAGCCTGACCCGGAATGAGGTGACGACAATCCTGAAACAGCTTCTCGATGGCCAGGGGCAGCAGGCCGAGCGGATTCTTAAGAACCGCTTTGCGGCATGGCGGCGTGGTTTGCGAAGCGATAGCGGTGGGTCAACCCGGCGGTCGGTAAGTGAACTTATGGCCAATGCCGAAGCGGCTGAAAATATCCGGCTGGAAAAGCGAAAACGCGAAAAGCAGCAGCGGGAGGTTAGACATCAAAAGGAATGCGAGGCTTACCTGAAAAATTTATCCGAGGATTTTCCCAAAGCGTGGAAGGCGATTCAACAGACCGTCGAACGGGGATTGGGTTCAGCCTATGACGAAGCCTGTTGTGCACTTGTCGATCTTTCCGAAGCCTACAAGCTTTATGCGAGCAATAAGCGATTCCAAGAGGAATTGAAGAAATTCATGGCCGACCACCTGCTGCGCAAGGCGCTGGTCCAACGTTTGATGAAAGCCGGCCTCTGGAAAGATAGATAAAGGATGAATCCAAAAAATCCGAAAGGGAACAAGGACATCGACGCTCTGGATGAGATGATCGAGGAGATTACCGTCGATGCCTATGGCGACGATGAGCAGCTCTGGGCCTTTCGGCAGGCTTTCGAGGACAACGTCGAGCTGCCGGCCGATGGCTTCGTTATCGGGGAACCGGTTTCGGTGATCGAGGTGGACTATGACGGCAACGAGCGTCGCGGGCTGACTGCAAGATGCCGACGCGAAGACGGCTCCGAATATGTGGTTGCCCTCTCCGAGGTCGTGTTTCATCAGGCTTCGGCAGGTGCATGGCACATCGCTGCCTACCGCAAGTGGCTCAACATCGAGCCTTTCCCTGCGGAGATGCAGATTTCTTCCGGACGCAAACGGCAGCACAAGGCAACAGCCGATGACCTCGATTTAAGCAAATCGGTCGAGCTGATTGTTCTCTCGGTCAAAGAAAAAACCGCCCGGTGCCGCTTGCTGGGAAGCGACAGAGTCGTTACGCTGCGCGCAAGCCGACTCGGGAACGTGGCGCCTGGCGAGATCGTCGCGGTCAAGCCGCAGAAACAGTGGCGTTATGCGGGTCACCCGTATCTTTCCGGAAAGATAGAGTCGATCCGGATCGATGTGGAGGCCCTCGATCTGGCGCCCCTTGGTCTTATGGACATGGGCATATGGGACCCCAAGGAAGATTATTGGAGAGAGGAAAACGAACCTGTCGAGGCTTGGGCCAAGCCGATTATCGCTTTTGGACCTCGCCCAATGTTCGAGATGGAGCAGGTGCTGCCCGGCGAAAACCCCGGCGATCCCTTTGATGACCCCATCACTCGATCAAACGATTTCAAACATGCCGGCGAGCCAGCGGAGGCGGAAAAGATCTTGATGGAACTGTGCAGGGCAGACCTGCGATGCCTCGATGCCCATTCGCATCTGGGCCATCTCGTCTTTGATTACAGTCCACAGGATGCCATTCGACATTATGAAGTCGGTCTGCGCATCGGCGAGCTGTCCCTGGGAAACGACTTTGCCGGCGTCCTGCCGTGGGGCCTAATTGACAACCGTCCGTTTCTGCGCTGCATGCAGGGCTATGGTTTATGCCTCTGGCGTCTGGGCCGCTTTGATGAGGCAGAGCGCATCTTTAATCGGATGCTCTGGCTGAACCCGTCGGACAACCAGGGCGTGCGTTTTCTCATTGATGAGGTGAAAGCCAAGGCCGTCTGGGAGGATCGTGAAAATGATTAAAAATCAAAGGAGTAGGGTGATCTCCGGAAAGTGAAAACAGATCGATCCGCTCGATCAGGCCATCGAAAAGGCCCTTTCTCCCGGCACGGCGGGACACATCGATCATGATAAGCCGGCTTTTATCCGGGCGCTGACGGGAATCTTCTTTTAGTCTGCCTCGACGGGATCAAATTCACCCGCCGAACTCGCGAAGGTCGCCGGCTATTTATTGCGGACCGTACCTTTAAGTATAGGATGGTATATTTATTGACTAATAAAATCGCGGGGCTTATCATTGACGCTCTCGTAAAAAGTCGGATTTGTGTCTTTTTTGTCATTCCCGTGAAAACGGGAATCCAGTCTTTTCAAGTACTTACCTTTTACTGGATTCCCGCCTGCGCGGGAATGACAGACTTTTTACGAGGCCATCATCATTAATGCCTTCGTAAAAAGTTGAATTCTGTCACTTCGAGGAGTCCCGCTGAAGCGGGACGATGAGAAATCTGAACGATGTCGGATTAATAAGATTTCTCCCTGGCAAAATGCGGGGTCGAGATGACAGCAAACCGGCATTATTCAAAGGTCTCGATTAATGGAGCAGAAAGAAGCTTTGGTGGAATTAACCACATTCAATCTCAGGGCAAGATATCCTGACCATAAGAATCGTTTTAAAAGAAAATCCGACCGTCCGTTTAAGGATTATTTGACGCCGGACATTTTTCAATCACCGTCAACGGCTTTTGCCTTTGATCTGATTTCACCCCTTTGAATTTCATAAGTATTTAAAAATAGCAAAGCCTTCCCGCTTTTTATGGCGGGAAGGCTTTGCTCATTTACATTACCTTGTCGATACATACTTGATATGATATAGGTTCTTACAATCGCAGCAGAAGGAATTCGATCTTGAAAAGAAGGATTGAGTCAACGACCTCAAGAACGGCGGAAATGACGTGTATGTCGCGCGCGTCTTCTGCATTGGAAACAAACAGCCATTATAAAAGCGGTGATCATATTGCCCCCCTGCTTCTGCCGGGTTTTTTAAAACCGCTGCTCCATCTGTCGCCGATCCGTAAACTCTTCAGCCGAGTGCTCGCTCCTCAAGGGATCTATGAATATGTTATTGCGCGAACCAAATATATCGATGCCGTTTTTGAGAGAATGCCGACGGAGCCATTCGATCAGATTTTGATATTGGGCGCGGGATTCGATACGAGGGCATTGCGCTTTCAAGAGAATCTGCAAAACACACGGGTTTTTGAACTGGATATTGTCATGACGCAGCAGGCGAAAATCGGTCAATATCAAAAAAGGCATCTGGCCGTTCCCGCAAATGTGACATTCATTGCCATTGACTTTGACAAAGAAACGCTGCCTGTGAAACTGGATGAAGCCGGATTTCGCATGGGGGAACGGAGCCTGTTTATCATGGAAGGCCTGTTGATGTATCTGCAATCAGTATCCGTCCGTACAACTTTTCAAACCATCCAGGCGTACGCGGGAAAGGGCAGTCGGGTGATCTTTGATTATATCCATGCAGCCGTTCTTCGGAATGAAGGAGTTTATTATGGCGAGACGGGGATTGCAAAAACCGTATCCGGCGCGGGCGAACAATGGCAATTCGGCATCGAAAAAGGTGAGATCGGGACCTTTCTTGCGGCCTACTCACTCAAGTTGATCGATCATAAAGATGCTGAAGAACTTGAAAAAATTTATTTCAGCGATGCAGACGGCAAGACAATGGGGAGGGTTAACGGTACACATTGTCTTGTAACGGCGGAGAAAACGTAGTTTCGATTTAAAAAATGTGAGGGATGACATGAACAGACGAAAGTTTTTGGCTGTTTCAGCCGCGTCCTTCGGCGGTTTGCTGGCAGCGGGGACAGCGTACAGGTTCTTCCGACCCTCCGATCCGCTTGATTCGTTTTACAAAAGCACGAGGAAAGTTTTATCGGCCCGTTTGGGTGAGCGCCGCGCCGATGATATGATGAGAAACATCAGAAATGAATATGCCGGTTTGGTCCCTTCCGTTCCGGACATCGGCGGAAAGCAGAGCATGTTCACCGAATGGCTGGACTATGGCGTTTATTATCTGGCGGTTTACCGGGTTCTGAAGCGGGACGGGTATCCCATCGATCAGGCCGGCGAGCTTATCTTCAGGACCTATGAAACCATGGCTGATTATCCGAAAGGATTCTTGAACCTTGTCGGCAGGCTTAAATACGGAAATCGCTATGTGTCGCGTCTCAGGCAAGAGGCAGGGGCGTCCCGGCAGCGGCGATACCCCGCAGGCTGGGTGGCCGAATTCATTGACGGCGACGGACGTGAATTCGATTACGGTCTGAATATCACCGAGTGCGGCATCTGCAAGTTCTACAAAGCGCATAACGCCATGGAACTGGCGCCCTACATGTGCCTGAGCGATTATGTCGTCAGCAGAGCCTTCGACAGAGGTCTGGTCCGTCAATACACAATCGCCGAAGGCCATGACCACTGTGATTTCCGCTACAAAACAGGGAGAGAAACGTTCGTTTACCCCCTGCGCAAGGGTTGGCCTCCACAGTTCGCAAATGTATTGAAGGCATAATCGGATGGTTTGTATCCGTCTTGTCGCGCTTTTTGAGCGGCTTTGGTGTTTGAGGGGTTATTTCATGTTCGGGATTTGAATGTGGAGGGCTTTGATTTTTCTGAATAGGGTGCTTTTGTGGATGCCCAGTTGCCGTGCCGTTTCCATGCGGCTCCAGTTGTTCTTCTTGAGGGCGTTGGTCAGGAAGATGGCCTCCATGTCCTTGATGCTCATGCTTTCCACCGATCTGATCGCGCCATTTTCCTCTTTCCGGGGGTTTAAAAATTCCGGCAGATGATGAGGTTCGATCATACCCGATTTGCACATAATGAAGGCCCGCTCCAGGATATTTTCCAATTCCCGTATATTGCCGGGAAAGTCATAGGACATCAGGCAGGCCAGGGCGGTCTCCGATATGCCGCTGATCTCTTTATTCTGCAGGGCGTTGAAATGCCGGATAAAGTGATCGACGAGGAGCGGCACATCCTCCATCCGTTCCCTCAGCGGCGGCAACTCCAGACGCATGACATTAATCCGGTAATAAAGGTCTTCCCGGAATTTGCCGGCCTTGACCTGATCGGCCAGTCTTTTGTTCGTTGCGGCGATGATGCGGACATCGGCCTTGAGCGTTTCGACAGACCCCAGAGGCTCATACGTTTTTTCCTGAAGAATCCTCAAGAGGCGGATCTGCAGGGCCGGTGAGATATCGCCGATTTCATCCAGAAACAGGGTGCCTTTATCGGCGAGCTTAAACCGGCCCGGCTTGTCTTTCTTCGCGTCCGTAAAAGCGCCGGCCTTGTAACCGAAGAGTTCCGATTCCAGGAGGGTATCGGGCAGGGCGCCGCAATTGACGATGATGAACGGTTTGTTTTTGCGGGCGCTTAAGTTATGGATGGCCCTGGCGAAGAGTTCCTTGCCTGTCCCGCTTTCCCCCTCAATGAGAACGGTGCTGGTGCTCTCCGCAATATCGGGCAGAATATCGAACAACTGATGCATCCGGTGATTTCTGGAGATGATGTCTTCGAACGAGTATTTTGCCTCAATGGTTTTTCGCAGCTTTTCTTCAATGCTGATGTCCCGGAAGGTTTCCACTGCCCCCATGACGCTGCCGGCGTCGTTGCGCAGCAGGGCTGTGGATATGCTGATGGGAAGACGGCGGCCCGAAGCATTTACAATGTAAACGGTTTCATTGATGATGGGGTCTCCCGATGCCATGGTTTTCCGGAGGCAGCAGCTTTTTTCGCAGACCTCCGCCTTCAGGACGTCGCGGCACTGCTGCCCGATGGCCTCTTCGTGAGGCACGCCGGTGATCTTTTCCGCCGCCCGGTTGAAGGAGGTGATGCGCCAGTCATGGTCTACGGTGAAAACGCCGTCGGCGATGGAATCGAGGATGGTGTCTTCAGCTTTTTTTAGGCTTTTGTTCTCTGTCATGAAACAAATTATGGCACATCATGGCGGATTGGTAAATTTCTTTCTTTTAAAAGTAATACCCCACCCGGAGTTCAACGCGGCAGTCGTTTTGCTTATCGCCGAACTCCGTGCCCCGGCTGCCCATAAGGAAGCCGGTGCGCAATCTTATTTCCCAGTTGGTGAAGCCCGTGTAGAGGATCTCCGGAGTGAGAGAAGCGCTTTTGTCATGGAAGTTGATCATGGCGGTCAGGGCCGGTGTGAAATAGAGGATGTCGAAAGGTTCTTTTTGAATCAAGCGGACATAGACATAATCTTTGCCCGCACTGAACCGGCCGTAGCCCGTATCGGCCAACCGCCGGGCAGCGGCAAGAGGGGCGGCACTGCCTGTGGTGATATAGGTCGCGTAAGCGTTATGGACGGCGTCGTAATACCGCGTCAGCTCGTCTTTATTGTAGCCTGTTCCGTTGTGGTAGTACTCGATGATCGTCGTCAGGTCGAAGGCCGTCAGGTGGCGGATGCCGACAAGCCAGCTCCGGGCGTTCGATTCACTTTGCTGCGGGGCGCCTGCGGCCGTCAGAACCGTTTTTCGGGTATGGCGCAGATAGGCCCATTCGCCGTGGATCTCGAAATTGGTTGTGATGTTGCGGGAAAAATCGATGCCGTAGCGATCCGGACGGCTGCCGCCGGTCATAAACATCAGATCGATGTCCGTGTCGTACAGGAGAAAATAGAACTTTCCCGCAAAATTGACCTTATCCCGGTTTCCAAAGTCCTCGTTGACGTGGTTGTAGACGGGCAGAAGCAGGGGGGTAAAGGAAAAGGTTTTCAAAGGGCCGTCGAAGCTTTTGATATAATCCGCCGAGACCGCGATGTAGCCCTCCATGCCCGCTTCCGGTTCGTCGGGATCCTTGGGGCGGTCTGCAAAAGCGACGGGATTCCAGGCATAGCCCTTGCCCCACTTGGACGTCTTCTTGCCGAGATCGATCTTCAGGCTTGACGACGGCTTGATGGTTGCGTAGGCCTCATAGAAGGCGGAGCGTTCCGTAAAGCCTGAATACGTCTCTTTGAGGTCCGTGTTCGCTTTGGCGTAGAGACGCAGCATTCCCGTCTCGTAGCTTCCTTCCAGTTGCAAACGGCCGTTCCATTCCATCAGGGTGTCGCCCTGAGGGTCATCATATAAACGCAGCTTGTGAAACGCCGCATCCCGGTCGAGGCCGAAAAGGACAGGTTTGAATTCGATGTAGCCCCCCCAGTGCCAGGGCTTCTTTTCGATCTCGGAGAGGTCAAAGGTATAGCTTGTCTCCTCCCCGGATGCAGCGGGGACCGTCCACAGGGCAAGACATAAAAAAGCCAAGCCGAGCGTATAAATTTTCAAAAGGGGGTTTCGGCGCCCCGGGCTGCCGGAATAGATTGTTTTCATCAGGTCCTTTTTACGACACAGTCTTATCTCAGGGATTCAAGATTCGGCATGAAGGTCAGGGTAAAGACCTCATCCTTGAAGGTCCTTTTCTTGACCTGGGCCGCGATCATGACGGACTTGTAGCCCTTGTGCAGGGGGCTGTCCGTCTCGGTCACGGCAGGCCGGACGATCCCGCCGCCGAAATCCTTGACGTCCTTGAAATAGAGGGTCTTGATCAACATATCCGCCTCCGTCCGGCATTCGATCTTCGTGGGGATTTTTTTGGCCTTGTCCGCCCACATCTTCAGGCGGTCGTAGGCCACATTTTTCGTTTTAGCCTTCAGGATCAGCAGATACATCCCGCCCGTTTCCGTGACGCTCTCCACATCGTATTCCGACGTATAGTCCAGATTGAGGATGTCGGCGTTGTTGAAGACGCCGCCGACGACGGACTGGAGGCTCGTGATGCGGATGGGTTTTCCCACGTTGGGAATGTTAAGCCACATGTTGTCCCCCAGGCGCAGGGTGCTCCGGCCCTTTTCGCTGGGCGGCGCCAGGAAGACGGCGGCGACCTTGTCGGTTCCCTTTTTGATGGAAAAGAGGGTGAACTCCTTCTTTTTGCCGTCCGGTTCGATGTTGATGAGTTTCCGGTACAGCTCATAGGATTCCGGGTTGAGGTTCCGGTCGATCTCTTTCAAGAGCTTGTTGCCGTCTAGGGCATAGGCCGGGGCGATGAGCAATAAAACACTCAATAGGGATGCAAAAAAGGCTTTGGTTATGGACATGGATTCCTCCTTAAACATGGCGAAGCGCCTCAATCGGGTCCATCCGGGAGGCCTTGAAGGCCGGCTGGAGACTGGCGGCGACGGCGACAATGATGACAATGACGGACACAACGACGATTTCCAGGGGCTCAATAGACGCCCTCATGAGGATCCCCTTCTGCTGGCCGAAGTTGTAGCGAAAGCCGATCAGGTTGACGATTCCGATGAGGGCGCCGCCGACAAGAGCGCCGAGGACGGCCCCCACCACGCCCAGACAGAACCCCTCGATGACGAACATGGAAAGGATTTTGCCTGGCAGGGTACCGATGGCGGCGATGGTGCCGATCTCCCTGATCCGTTCATAAACGGCCATGATCATGACGTTCATGATGCTGATGAGGACGATGGCGATGAGCATGATGCGGATGAAGAAGGTCATGACGTCGATCATCCGGGCAATGGTGAAAAACGGCGAGAGCTGCTCCCATGTGTGGACTTCAAAGAGCGGCTGCCCGGCCTTGTTCACCTCGCCTGAAAGCTTGCCGTTTAGATCACCGGCCACCGCGGCGAGGCGGTTGAAATCCTTCAGACGGACGGCGACTTCGCTGACCTCCGTTTCGGAAATACGCAGAACCTCGGCGGCGTCTTCGATGTGGATGTAGCCGTCGCGCCCGCCGGGGCCCGTGGCGCTTTCCATGATGCCCGAGACGATAAACTGCTTGCCGTTGACGGATCCGTCGGCGTTTGTTGCCACGACGACAACCGAGTCGGCGACCTTAACCTTTAATCCCTTCGCCAGCAGGATGGGGATGATGATCTCGCCCCGGGCCAGGGTCTTTTTTCCCTCCACGATGCGGTCGGTCAGCAGGGGAACCGTGCGGAACTCACGATCAGGGTAGACGCCGTTTAAACGGATATTCGTTGTTTCCGTGAAGTTGCTGAACATGCCGCCGAATTTCAGACGGGGCGAGTAAGCCTCGATTTGAGGCGACGCATCGAGGAGGGCGGAGATCTTTTGACAGGCCGGGGCTTTCAGATTCAGATTGAGGGGGAGGGTATCGATGGAGGCGACGTAGCCCTTGCGGTGGAGCTGCAAGTGCCCGAGCATGGAATCGGTGACCTGGCCGATCATCATGGCCTTGAAAGAACCGGCGATGGAGACAAAGACAAGGACAAAGACGACGCCGATGGTGATCAGCGACGCCGTCATCAGCGTCCTGCGCCGGTACCGGATCAGATTGCGGATGGCGATTTTAAAGAGTTTAAGCATGGGCCGGGCCTCCTTTCGGTTTTTCGTTTGTTTCCGGTCCGTTGTCGAGACGCCCGTCGACAAGGCGGTAGAGCACCTCAACCTCGCCGACGATCTTCTGATCGTGGGTGGAAAAGATAAACGTCGTCTGCCGTTCGTCCCGCATCCGCTTCATGAGATTGATGACGGCGTAGGCCGTCTGGGAATCCAGGTTGGCCGTCGGTTCATCGGCCAGGACGAGGGCGGGGTTCGTCACGAGGGCGCGGGCGACGGCAACCCGCTGCTTCTGCCCGCCCGAGATCTGTTGGGGGTATTTATCCGCCTGGTCGGCCATGTCGACGGCCTCAAGGACGCGGCAGATCCGTTCCCGCCGTTCGGCCTCCGGGACATTCTGTACCATGATGAGGGGGTACTCGATGTTTTCGTAAACCGTCAGCACCGGGATCAGATTGAAGTCCTGAAAGATGAAGCCCAGATGTCTGCCCCGAAAGGCGGCGCTTTCCTTCCGGTCGAGGGCGGCCACGTCCGTGTCGGCCACCGTGAGCGTTCCCGCCGAGGGTTTGTCCAGGCAGCCGATAAGGTTCAGAATGGTGGATTTGCCGCTGCCCGACGGGCCGATGAAGGCGACGAAGGACGCGGGGGCGATGTCGAACGTGACGTTCTGGAGGGCCTGCACGACCACATCGCCGACGGCGTAATCCTTGGAGATGTTCTTTGCACTGATCAAGGCCATCGTGTACAACTCCTTTCTTTTTTAAGTTTGTGTGCAATGCAAATATTGCGATTTATCGGACAGGGTCCGCTTCCATTAATAACCCCGCATGCCCGTCCGCCGGCCCATACCGGCGCCGCGGCCATGACCCGGCCTGTAATTTTCAAGTTTTGCCTGCTGTTCCGGTGTGAGAACCTTCAGGATGGCCTGGCGGTGACCGGTCATTTGATCGTCAAGCTGAGCCCGCAGGATACGGATCTCGTCATCGACGGCCGTGATCCGGGATCGATCGGGCGGGTGCTGCAACCACAGGTGTCTGAGTTCGCGCCTCTTCAGATAGAGCCTCTTGAGGAGGGGTTCGCTTGATGTTAGATGCTCCTGGCGCAAGCTTCTGATGTCTGCCGTTTGTTCGACGGTCAGGTTCAGATTCTCCGATATCCACTTGTCGAAGGCATGCCCATATCGAGGCTCCGCAGCCATCCGTCTATTTTCGGGATCAGCCCCGGCATGCGCCGGCATCAGGGCGGCCAGGAACGCAATGCAAAGAAGGATTACTGTTTTATTCATGAGTCATGATGCCTTTACAAGATGTAATGATACTTAATGGCAATGATTATGCCATAGGAATATGAAAATGTAAATGATTGAAGTTATGGAAAAAATGAAAAGGTCTGTTTTTGCTGCAGTCATTTAGCGCCCCTGCCTGGTAAAAAAATATTCGCTTTACGAATCCAATTGGATAATAAGTATTCATCTGGTATCGCATTGTTACAACCAACCTTGTTTAGAGGTTATAGCGACATCAGGCGATCTTTTTGCATTTTCTTACAAAATGACTTGAAAATGAGTTTCCGGTTGTTCTATAGAATGATCATAAAGTTATATTGTTATAAACAATAAATATTTATTTTAAAGCGTTTTGATCATCTTAGTGAAGGAGGATAATGCGGTAATGATTTCATGTTCAGGTGAACTGCAATTTGATGAGGCGGCTTATGCCCGTGGTAAGTTCGAATCGGATACGGAGGTTATTTTTCATGATGAGAGAAGGGCCCATAACGGCTATACGCTTATCTGCAACGCCTATACGCCCATAACCTATCTGGTGGATATGAAAGGCCGCGTTGTGCACCAGTGGCCGTTGCCGGAAGGCATGGTCATCTGGGCGAACTTTATGCTGCTTGAAAACGGCCATCTGATCAGGGCGGTGGTGGAACGGGAATACGCCGTAAAGAAAGGCGGCCCCTGCTCCATCATTCAGGAGGTCGACTGGGATAATCATTTACTTTGGGAATACCGGCCGGAAAAGGATATTTATCGTGTCAACCGCGATATGCGCGTCCTGCCCAACGGCAACATCCTTTACGATTGTTTCGGCAGGCGTTCGGCCGATGAGGCCCGTGCCAAGGGGCGTCTCGACAAGTACCTCATTGATTGCAAGGAGGTCTATCCAATTGGTCTTGTGGAGGTTAATCGCAACAAAGAAATGGTATGGTCATGGAGCTTCTGGGATCATCATGTTTCCGAGAGCACCGGCGACATAACCGATCCGGGGTTGCTGGATATCAACGTGACGTTTTTTACAAAGGAAGCGGACTATCTTGAATGCAACGCGATTGATTACGATCCTGCGACCGACCGGATCATTTTAAATTCGGCGCAGACCAGCGAGATCTACGTGATCGACCATTCGACGGCGGATTATGACAATCCCGCCCGGGGCATTGCCGCCGCCGCAGGCCCGTCAGGAAACTTCATCGCCCGCTTCGGCAATCCGGCCAACTATGGCGCCGGGAAGCCAAGCAACATCCCGCGCATCAAAACACACCCCGGCTTTGGTCCTCTGACAGCGGATCGGTTATATGACATGAATAAGCCGGCAACCAATGGGGACCGCACGCTATTCCAGCAGCACGGACCCATGTGGATTCCGCGGGGGCAAGGGCTGCGCGGGGAAGGCAACATCCTGGTTTTCAACAACGGCCTGTTTCGGGAACCCAAGGATTATTCGACAACCGAAGAATACGACTGCCGGACGGGCAAGATGGTCTGGGCCTTTGAGGGTAAAGATAAATATGCCCTCAAATCCTGGCTGATGGGTGGCGCACAGAGGCTTTCCAACGGGAATACCCTGATCTGCGGCGGCCAGCATGGCCATATTTATGAAGTAATCGAAACGGGCGAAGTCGTATGGGAATACATCGTGCCCATGTCAAAGGACGGTATCCGGCAGCGGGTAAAAGGAGAAAACATTACGATCTACAATGCGCGCCGTTACAGCCCGGACTATCCGGGGCTGGCCGGCAGGGACCTGACGCCAGGCGCTACAATTGCCGGCCGCAGGGTGCGTGATTGAGGACAGGACAAAAGCAAATACGGATCGACCCCGGCAGCCGTCCGGATGCAGTCAGATCAAAAACTCGTAAAGGAACTTGTTTAACGATTTCGGTATATAACGACTCTGCGGAAAATGATGCTCCAAGTGTTGCATGATAACCGGAATGACCTCCCCGCATCGTTCCCGCCGGCCTTGTGTTCATTTTATACTTTCAGACGATCCATTTACGTTTGATGTTCCACAGGCTGACGGCAAAAAGGGCGATGCCGAAAGCGCAGAGGACGGACAGACTCAGGAGGTAGGGCATCTGATGAACGCCGTGAACGGCGCCGTGCAGGGCGTCGGCCCCGTAGGTCAGGGGCAGGGCGTAGGAAAGCGGCTGGAGCACCAGGGGCAGTTTTTCGATGGGGAAAAACAGGCCGCACAGAAAGATCATGGGAAAACGGAAAAAATTGGAAAAGGTCTGGGCCTCGAAGACTTCGCTGACCGACACGGCGATGAAGAGGCCCAGAAAAGTCGATGTGGCGGCGATGAGGAACACAGACGTGAAAAAAGCGCCCCAGGCGACCTGTGACAGGTCGACGATGAAGGCCGCCATGATGACGGGGACAAAGGCGTTGGCGATGCCGAAGACAATGGCGCCGCCTGTCTTGGCCAGCATGAGGACGTTAAGCGGAATAGGCGCCGCCAGGAGACGCTCGAAGGAACGGCTCTTCCGCTCGAAGGTGACCGTTACGGACAGCATGGACGTCGTGCCGAAAAGGATCGATACGGCGACGACGCCGGGGATGAGCGTCAGGATCCTGTCCATTCCCGCGCCGGAGCGGATGAAGAACATGCCCGTCCAGGCCAGGGGAAAGATGATCCCCCAGCTGACGTTGGGCGGCTTGAGGTAGTACGTCCGCATGTCCTTCAAAAGGATGTTCCAGAAAGCGATCCACTGTTTCATGCGCTGCCTCCTCCTGAGCCCCCTCTGCCTTTTCCCGTGCCGCCGCCTCCGATGCCGCCCGCGCCTTTCTCTTTCCGCATGGCCTCCGTTCCGAGACCGGTGACCTTGATGAAGACGTCTTCCAAAGTGGGCCGCATCCTGCGGGCTTCTGCAATATCGATGCCCTGATCCTCGAAAAAACGCACCAGGGGACCGACCTGAATCGGGTAACCGGCTTCAACCCGGATCAGGTTCGGCGCAGGCGCTTCAAAGGCGAGGGCGGGAAAAGCAGCCTTGAGCTTTTCCCCGATGCCGCCTGATGGACTGGCCAGGGTCAGCATCATGATGTGTTTGTCATGGAGCGGCTGCAGGAGGGATTCCACCGTGTCGATCTGCACGATCCTGCCGGCGACGATAAACGCGATGCGGTCGCAAAGCCTCTCGGCCTCCTCGATATAGTGGGTCGTCAAAAAGATGGTGGTCCCTGCCTGCCTCAGATCGCCGATGAGACGTCGTATCTGCCTCGCACTGTTTACATCGATGCCCGTTGTCGGCTCGTCGAGAAAGAGGATTTGAGGCCGGTGGATGATTCCGGCGGCAAGGGTGAGCTTGCGCTTCATGCCTTTCGAGTAGCCGCCGAACTTCCTTTGGGCCGCATCATTGAGATCAAAGGTTTTCAGCAGTTCCCGGGCGCGGTTGCCCCTGTCCGCCTTGCGTACGCCATAGAGGGCGGCGCAGAAGGAAAGGTTGTCGAAACCGGTCAGCTCCGGGTACAGGTTGCTTTCATCCGGGACGATGCCGAACAGACTTTGCGTCGCCCGCCCGTTGCCGGTGCAGTCGATGCCCGCGATGGTGATCCGGCCGGTGTCGGGACGGGCCAGGCCCGTCAGCATGTTGATGGTCGTTGTTTTGCCCGCGCCGTTGGGGCCCAGAAAACCGAATATCTCTCCTTCCCGGACGCCGAAGGAAACATCGTCAACGGCCCGGACGTCGCCGAACTGCTTGGAGAGATGTTCTGCTGTGATCATATTCATATTAGTTAATGCCTGTCTATCGCAAACTGAAGTTATCAGCCGGGCGGGTTGGGGTCTGATCATCTTGGCTGCCTGATCCCTTCATGAAGATCATTGGCCTATGATTTCTTTTTCATTCTTCGCATTGATCCTGTTATGGATGATCCGGTTTTGCGCCGGCTTTCAGAACCGAACCTTAAGCAATTCCATCGCCACGGTGTGCCGAGTCGGATCGGTGCGGCGAGCTGCAAGCTCATGATAGGGCGTCATGGCTACGGACGGCGCCTTGATGGCCCAGCCCTCCCTCCCTTTATCGAAAAGGGCTGTGGCATCGTATGGGTCTTCCGGCAGGAGGGATGAACCCACCATAAACTGGAGAACAAAATAGATGCCGCAGACGATGCCGCCGGCGGCAAAGGTGACAGTGACCTGCGTGCGGGCGTGGGCTTCCGTTGCCGTGAGGGGTAATAAAAAGATATGCCCCAGAAGGATGAAAACCGCTACGATCCAGACGCGTTTTTGCATTCCAATACGTCCCATAGAGTCGAATAGATCCTTCCCGATTGCCGGATCTGTTGACTAAAATGCCGGCAATACGTCTGCCGTGTTTCCGTCAATCCGGCGTGTTGACGGCCTCGTTTTCGGAGTCTTCTTTTTTCCCGCCCTTGACCGGGCAGGCTTCCCGTATTCAGGTCGAAACCCCGAACCGGGGCAGCAGCCATCCCTGGATAAACAACCAGGCCGCCACAACGAGAATGATAATCCATATATCGTTCATGTTCATTTCCTTTCCAAGTTTATTTGATCTTCCTTTGTCATCGTTTCGCCTGGGGTTGCCGCCTCTGTACCCGCCGGCGTTTCTTCCTGCGTGGTTTGCATTGCTTGGGTGTTTGCCGTATCTTCCTCCGCATCCTCCGCATCGGCAGACACAAGCGGCGTTTGTTGTTCTGTCGTCGTTTCGGCTTTACCCTCCAGTTCGGCCATCCACAAGGGATGGCGATGCCGGGCGTAATCGAGGCGGACGGCGCCGGTAAAGATGGCGCGGATCATGGGCCGGTTCGGCTTCAGGATAATGGCCGCCATATGGGCGAAGAAGGCCAGGAAAAATAGAATGAAGGCGATGTTGTGGACCCACGTCGCCGTAAGCACGACGGCAAGCGACATATCGGGGGCGTAGATATTCTTGTAGGTTTTTACCAGGCCCGACAGGATCAGCAGGACAATGATAACAGCCATACCGGCGTAAGCGAGGCGCTGCTCCGGCAGATACTTGTGAAACGGCGGTTCCTCCCCCTTGCCGAAAAAGCTCTTGATGACGGCAATAGAGGTTTTCATATCGCCTTTCTTCGGCATCAGCCCCTTCTCTCCCCGCATGCCGTGAAATACAACATGGAAGAAGGCCGCGACGACAAAGATCACGGACGCGACATAATGCATTTTGAGGGTTGTGAAAAAATCCCCCGACCAGGCAAGCCCCGGAATCGAGGCGATATAGTAGCGGTTTGCCGTCGGCATCTGAAAAAAACCGGTAACCACGAGGATCAGGCCGGATAGGGCGATAGCCCAATGCTCAATGAGTTCAACGAGACTGTGGCGGATCACCAGCCCTTTGTCTTCCAGTATTTTCTCAGCCATTGTCCGAATCGCCTCCTGCGGTTTTCTCTTTCCTGTCGGAAAGCCATTTCAGGGCGCCCACGGCACCTGCGGCCATACCGATAACGGGGGCTGCGAGAACAGCCCTGCCGCGATTATCCGATTTCGCCATGCGCCGTTCGATGCGGACCTTCATGTCCGGCTCGCCCGGCTTTTTCTTCAAGGATTGATCAATCAGGTCAAAGGAAACCGGCGATACATAGAGGGTGGCCGTGCCGCCGTTTTCCGTTTTTCCGTAAATGAATCCGTTCATCTGTTTGACCCGCTCTTCTGCGAGGGCGTATATCTCTTCCCTGGGGCCGATCAACAGGGCCTTCCGGGGACAGGCCTCCACGCATCCCGGCAGCCTCCCCGCCTCCAGGCGTTCATGGCACAGATCGCACTTGTACATGACGCCGTTTCCCATGTAGTCCGGCAGAACATGCAGATAAATGCCGACGCCCGATTGCCGCTGGGGGATTCCCCAGGGGCAGACCGTCCGGCATTTCGCGCCGCCGAAGCACAAGTCCTGATCGATGACGACGGCGCTGTTTTTCATCTTATGATTGGCTGAAAACGGACAGATGGTGGCGCATGCGGGATTGTCACAGTGCATGCACCGCCGGGGGATATGGATGGTTTCTTTCTGTCCGTTTATGTCCACTTCCGCCTTCTGAACATAAATGTAATTGTAGGGCGTCAGGCGGTTGAAGACATCTTTTTTCTTCGACCAGTCTTCGATCATCTTGTCCCTTGGCCACGGTTTGGGAATCGGGTCTGAGATGGGGGGTATCTTATCTTTGTTAATGGCTTTGCAGGCCGAAACGCAGGCCGGCATTCCGCGGTCCGGGCAGCCGTCGCAAAGGCTTAGATCGATGAGCGTCGCGAAGCTGCCCGGAGCGGCGGCATGGACATTTTTCGGCAATGCGGTTATTCCCGATGCCGCCGCGAGCCCCGCCGTCACCTTAAAAAAAGATCTGCGGCTGATGTTTGCAACATTTTGTTTCTTCATCAATGATTCCTCTTATGACATGCTGATGTACCGCGCCAGGGCTTTTTCAAATTCCTCGATGGACCCGTTTCGATCTTCGACGGCTTTGGCGAGGCAATTGGCCATATAAATCCGGATGACGGCGACGCCTGCTTTCTTCATCGCCGAAGTGGCGGCAGAAAACTGCGTCAGAATGTCCTCGCAGGGCGCATCATTTTCCACCATCCGTTGTAATCCGCGGATTTGCCCTTCAATCCGTTTCAAACGGTTTAAAATCTTTTTACGATCTTCGTCCATAAAATACCCCTATGGGGTATATATAGACATCCCCATTTGCATTGTCAAATTATTTTTTAAGGTTAAACAAAAGAGAAAATAGGATTTCAATTTTTTTAGGTAAAGGCATTGCAGGGGTGGTGCATGTTGCCACCCCTGCAACATATTTTGTGAAGGGAATTTTATTATCGACCTGTTTGCGGTTGGGCTGTGTTGCCTTGACCTGTGGAACCGGTGTTTGTCGTTCCCGTGCCTGTCGTTCCCTGATTCTGATCTCCGCCGGCAAAGGCAATGCCTGATGTCAAAATCAACATTAAAAGAAAAATAATCATCTTTTTCATTTTATTCACCTCCTTTCACTGCGGTTCAAGTATCGGGCTTAGTGAGGCCGATTGTCAAGTTAAATCGAGGCCAGGCCGTTTAAGGGCCTTTCTTGTTTAGCTCTCACCGAAAAAGTCGCCCATTTTCATAAGCAGTTCCGTGTTGCCCGCCGCTTTATACCTGCCTTCCATGAGCATCTGCGCTCCGTCGGCTCTGCGGGTCAGGATATCCATCCAGACTTCAAAAGGGCTTTCGATGGTAAGATCGGGCTTCTTGACGCTGCCGGGCGCTGCGGTTATTTTGCCTTTATTAATCTTGAGATAGCAATCTCCTTCAACCTGACCGGTGAACCGGTACTGCATGACGGCCCGTGCATCGCCCGCCTTTTTCCGATTGAAGGCCATTTTCATGATAGCCAGGTAGGTTTCAATCGAATTCGGACGCGGGACCATGCCCCGTTTTTGAAACTGGCCCATGGTGACGCCCTCATCGATGCAGGTTTGCCAGGCTAAATTTCCGACAGGCGCCATTTTATTAAAACTCGTCATAGGTTTTTTTATCCGCGCCAGAGTCCTTGGCGAAATCTTCATGGTTTTCACCAGTTCCCTGCCGCCCTGAACGGTTGCCTCCAGGATGTCTTTCATTGTGTCGCCGCTTGGCGGCGTCTTCAGCATTTCACAGGAAGCACGATAGATCTGCGCGACGAGCCTGTCTCCGTATAAAAAGTTCATATATGATTTGAGCTGGTCAAAAACACTTTCTTCCGGAAAGCCGGCGACGGATATGACAACTGCGGGCGGCATTTCGTGACGCAGCGGATGCATGGTGACGCCATCACGCTCCACGAAAAAAGGCTGGACCATAGGCAATGTCCGCTCGATAAAGGTTTTCATCTGTGCATTGACGGTAAAGTGGTAAAGGGGCGTAGCCAGGACGCAAAGGTCGCATTCCAGGTATTTCGGATAAATCTCGCCGGTCATGTCATCTTTATGGACGCACTTGCCGGGCGTTTTCGTCCAGCAGGTGAAACAGCCGATGCAATATTTGATTTTCTTTTTGGCCAGATTGATGATCTCAACTTCTGCGCCGGCATCTCTCATCCCTTCAACAAGACAATCCAGCATAATTTCCGTTTTACTGACGTCGCCTGCGCGAGCACTTGAATTTAAAGCCAGTACTTTCATGTTACCCTCCTTTAGTCTGTCGTATGTCCCCTTTTCGATTTGTAAATATTTTTGATCGTCGTGTTGGTTTATCCTTTCGCAAAAGCATTTCAGTAAAGATAACCCGGTATGAATGAACCTGCCCCTTATATGCGTTTGTTTTTAAATTTTTATCTGAGGAGCGCCTGCTTTCTTTTAATGGAGACGTTTATGTACCGGTCGATCTCCTGTGCCATGCCTCCACCCTTGCCATGGCGAGGGCGGCCTTTTCCAGAGAATGAAAAACGGGAAGCCCGGCGGCCACGAAAGCGTCCTGCACGCGGAACATTTCTTCGGCGCCTGCCGGAGTGGAGGGCGGGCCGAGAACCAAAAGGACGGGCTTTTGCGTTTCTGCATGCGCTTTCCGAAGGGCCTCCGCCGCCGGTTTTGAAAAGGACGCATCGGCATAGCCGCCTCTTCCCCAGCGCGTGACGGGATGAAGCCCCATGTGATAGAGCATCATGTGGATCGACGGATCCCGACTGATCGCTTTCACGGCCTGATACATGATGTCGGGCTGTACGATGTTGGTTGCATCCAGAGGGTTGGAGAAGATGCCGCCGGCAATGGGCAATATCTTGCCCAGCTCACGGCGCACATCGGGTGAAAAGGGCGGAAAGCGCAATCCCGCCTGTTCCATGCGGTCGCTCGCCCAGACGCTTGGAGAGCCCCCCAGGCCGACGACGGCGATGCCGCGCCCGGAAGGGTAGGGACGGGCGAAGCGCAAGGCGACCAATACATCAACCATTTCTGTGATGTCATTGACCGTGATGGCATTGACCTGCCGGCAGACGGCCTCGAAAATCCCCACGGAGGATGTCATGCTTGCCGTGTGGCTCTGCGCGGCCCGGAGGCCGGCCTCGCTGATGCCGCCCTTGTAGATGACGACGGGTTTTTTTCGGGCGGCTTCTTTCAGGAGGGCATGGAACCGGAGGCCGTCCCGGACCCCTTCGATGTAGATGGCGATGATTTGCGAGTCCTCATCGTTCATAAAATATTCAAGGAGTTCGCATTCGTTGATGTCGAGCGCGTTTCCGTAGCTCATGACCTTGCTGAAGCTGATCCCCCGGCGTTCCGCATGGAAGGGCATATCCATGGAATGGCCGCCGCTCTGCGACAGGAAGGCGACGGGGCCGGGGACCATGGGCATTTCGGACACAATGAAGCGGGCCTCGGGAACAAGCATGCCCGTGCAGTTGGGGCCGATGATGCGGAAACCGCCGTCCTTGGCTTTTTGCAGCATGGCCGCCTCAAGGGTCTGTCCATCCTCTTCGCCCGTTTCACGGTAGCCGGCGGTGAAGAAATGCACGGACTTTACGCCTTTGCGGGCGCAGTCGTCGAGCAGGTCAAGCGTTTTTGCTGCCGGAACCGATACGACCACATGATCCACGGGATAAGGGATGGCCGAAACAGACGGGTAGCACGATACCCCGAAGACGTCTTTGTATTTCGGATTCACCGGGTAGACGGCAGGGAACCCGGCGTACAAAAGAGAGACCACAACCTGGGCGGCAAAGCCCATCTGATTTGGGGAAACCCCGACGACGGCCGCGCTTTTCGGATGAAAAATTTCTTCCAGGGTATATTTGTGTTTGTTTGACATAATGGGCACCTTATCAATAATCGATTGGTTTTGCAATCACCGCCCGGGTAAAGAAGAGACCTTTGAATTTTGTCATTTCGAGGAGTTCCGTTGAAGCGGAACGACGATCAATCTGAACGATTTCAGATTGATAAGATTTCTCCCCCGCAAAATGCGGGGTCGGAATGACGGCAAACCGGCATTATTCAAAAGTCTCAAAGAGGGCGAACAGAGGGGCATCCATGGACTGCGGCGGCCCCGGATTTATTTTCATGCCTTGTCTTCTTCCTGTGCTTCCAAAAGCTCCCGGATCGCCGGCCTGACATACCGGTCGGACAGGTCAAAGTGCTTAAACGCGTCTGTCATGACGCGTATCTTTTCTTTAAGGGTCGCACGGGAATGGATGATCAAAACATATTTCTCTTTAATGCGGCAAAGTCCTCCCGTTCCGGAAGGTTCGTCCATCGTGACGTTTTCGTAACGGACTTCGATCCCCAGTTTTTCGGCGAGTTCTTCAAACTGCATCAAGAGGAGATCTTCGTTCAACGGTCCGCCCCTTTTGTTGGGATTAAAGCAAACCTGTGCTGAAATACCGCTCTGCCCTATCCGGCAGCACTGTCGCAATCACCCATCCGGGATGCTCTTCGGCGATTTGCCGCGCAGCCCAGATGTTTGCGCCGGATGATGTGCCGCAGAGAAGGGAGTTGCTCAAGGCAAGCTCCCGCGTTGTCCCGATGGCATCCTCATCCGTCACTTCGATGATGCGATCGATGAGGGAGACATCGAGAATTTCCGGGATAAAGCCGTCCCCGATTCCCTGGATCTGGTGCAGGCCCGGTTCATGGCCGAGCAGGGCCGATACGTTTTTCGGTTCCACGGCCACGATCATCATGTCCTGACAGTTTTTTTTGAGGAAGGTGCCGACGCCCTGAATCGTTCCGCCGCTGCCGACGCCGGAGACAAAGGCGTCTATTTTGTTCCCTGCCTGACGCCAAAGCTCCGGCGCCGTATATTCATAATGTGCAAGGGCGTTGTTGGGATTTTTGAACTGCTGCGGCATAAAGGCGTCAAATTCGGCAACGAATTCCTCCGCCTTTCTGACGGCGCCGGCGATGTTTTCCTTGTCCGGCGTCAGAATAAGATGTCCGCCCAGAACTTTGATGATGTTTTTTCTCTCTTCGCTCATCCCCTCGGGCATGACGATATAGACGTCGTAGCCTTTTGCGACGCCGACGAGAGTAACGCCGATGCCCGTGTTGCCCGATGTGGGCTCCACGATTTTCATCCCCGGCTTCAGGGTTCCATCCCGTTCCGCCGCCTCAATCATGGCCAGAGCCACGCGGTCTTTAATGCTGCCTCCCGGATTGAGAAACTCGGCCTTGGCGACAATGTTTTCGTTTCTGAGTTTAATGAGCGGCGTATTGCCGATCAAATCGATGATATCACAGGCTTTCATAATTTTTTAATTTCTCGTTGTTTTGTATTTAAATCTGTATTGCGAAAGTCTTTATAAACCTAATTCTCCCCGATGTCATGTCAATTTTAAGGTCAAGGCAGAGGGTATCGGCATGACTATTTATCTGGTTTTTTTCCCGATGGCTGCTCCCGTCCCGTTTTCAGACAATTCCGGCAGATGCCGTTGATGCGGATTTCCACACTGCTGATTTCTCCGGCGAAAGAGCGTTGCATGGTATGAATATCCATGCTGATGCTGTCCGGCTGCAAGCACTGGATGGCGCCGCATCTCCGGCAGTGGAAGTGAGGGTGCGGAGGGTGGTTTTCATTGGGCGACAGGCCGTAGACAAGGCTGCGGCCTCCGCCGTTCAATCGCTCCACGAGGCCTTTTTCGACCAGCAAATCAAGGATGCGGTAGACGGTAACCCGGTTGATGTCTGCGGTGCGGTTCAGGGTTGTAAAGATATCCTGCGCGCCTGTGGGAGACGGGTTGTTGCCGATGACTTCCATGACCCGCAACCGGTTGGGCGTCGGATCAAGACCGCTGCGATCAAGCATTTTCGGATAATTACAGAGCTGACACATGGTATTTTCCCTTTTATTTCATATGAGAATACAGAATACAGAAGAAAAACAACACCCTGGTTATTATAGCTCCTGACTTCTAACTTCTAACTTATGTACTCTCCTGCTTTGTTGTGCCCTTAACGGGCATGAGCGTCAGTCAGACCGACGGATAGGTCGGCTGACGGTGTTTAAAAATCTCCCACAAGGCCGAAATGAAGAAGCCCGCGGCGGCTACGAGGATGATGGTTGCGCCCGAAGTCAGATTCAAGGCGTAAGACAGAAAAAGGCCGGTGACGGTGAACATGCAGCTCAGTATTGATGAGGCGATCATCATCGTTCGGAGGGAGCGGGTGAATTTTTCGGCAATGAAGGGGGGAATCGTGAGGAGCGCGATGACCAGAATCAGGCCGACGACACGGATGATCATGACGACGGCGACGGCGATCATTCCCAAAAGCAGGCAGTAGAGGAATGTGACGGGGACGTTTCTTAAGCGGGCAAACTCGTCGTCATAGGACATGGCGAGAAAATCGTTGTAATAATACACGACGACGACGAAGACCACGACTCCCATGACGGCCATCTGCCAGAGATCGGACCTTGGCACGGCCAGTATGCTTCCGAACAGGAAGCTCATCAAATCGACGTTGTATCCCGGCGTGAGATCGAGGAGGATGATCCCGACGGCCATGCCGACGGCCCAGATGACGCCCACCATGGCATCCACACGGTGCTTGGCTTTGAGCGTAACGGCGGCCATGACGCCTGCGGAAAAAAGCGAAAACCCCACGGTTCCGGTTAGATAGGGCCAACCCATGAAGTACGCCAGGCCGATGCCCCCGTAAGCCGCGTGGGCTATGCCGCCGGCAAGAAAGACGATCCGGTTCACGACGACAAGGGTTCCGATGATGCCGCAGACGACGCTGATCAGGATGCCGGCCGTCAGGGCATTCTGCATGAATTCCAGTTGCAGGGCTTCCCACATGTCAGCGCTCCTTCTCGTGTTCGTGCCGGGACAGGACCCGGTGGGGAATGCCGTGGGCCACCAGGTCCACGGGGCAGTGATAGGCAAAGTCCATCATTTCCTGGGTGATTTCTCCGGAATCGTGATGGAAGAGCTCCCGGTTGATGCATGCCACAGATTTCACATGGCTTGAAAGGATCATCATGTCGTGGCTTACGGCGACGATGGTGACGGTGCGGTTCAACTCCTTCAATATATCGTAGAATTCGCCGCGGCTCTGGGTGTCGATGCCGGCCATGGCCTCGTCCAGAAAGAGGATCTCCGGGTTGGAGACGAGGGCGCGGGCGATAAAAACGCGCTGCAACTGACCGCCCGACAGGTCGCCGATTCTCCTTTCTCGGTGAGTCCACATCTTCATCTTTTCCAACGCTTTTTCAGCGGCGATCCTGTCCTGCCTGGCATGGTATGACCATCCTTTGCCGCTGCGAAGTCGCCCCATGAGGACGACGTCAAGGACGGAGACGGGAAACGTCTTGTTGATATAGACGTTCTGGGGCACATAGCCGCAGCGGTGGGCCGCCTGTTCCGGCGGTTGGCCGAAAATGCGCACTGTCCCCCGGTTGGGCTTCAGCAATCCAAGCATCAGTTTAAGGAGGGTGGTTTTCCCGCCGCCGTTGGGGCCGATGACGACAAGAAAATCGCCCCGGGGAACAGTCAGGGTTGCCTGGCGCAGCACGAGCTGGCCGTTGAAGGAAAACCAGACATCTTGAACGTCGACAATCGTTTCAGCTTTCATATTCACAGGCTTCTTCTCATCGAACGGCCTTGCGGAATTTCCCAGCGGCCTTGCGCAGATTTTCCGCCCAGTTTTCCGCCAGGGGATCGACAAGCGCGATCTGACCGCCGATCTCGCGGGACAGCATCTCGGCGCTCTTCGTCGAGAATTGCGGCTGGACGAATATTACTTTGACGCCTCGTTCCCGCGCCTGACGGATGATTTGATGGAGTTGAGCCGGTTTGGGTTCTTTTCCTTCCATTTCAATGGGGACCTGCTTTAGCCCGTAAGCCTGGGCGAAATAGCCCCATGAGGGGTGGAATACCATGAACGGCTCTCCTTTGCGGCCGGCAAACAGGGCCTTCAACTCGCCGTCGAGGGCGTCAAGCTCTCTTAAAAAATTCCCGTAGCCGGTTTTATAGTGTGATTGGTTTTTCGGATCAACGGCAACGAGGGTCTGGAGAATGTGTCCGGCCTGAACTTTCACCAGGGCAGGCGCCAGCCAGATATGGGGGTCCGGAGCGCCGCCGGCATGATCGTGACTTGTAGGTCCGGCGTGTTTACGGTCGTTTGCCGCTTCGCCATAGTGTTTCGCCATGGCGATTTTCGTGATGCCTGCATCGGTGTGGACGATGCGCATCCCAGGATTGGCTGAGGCAATTCTTGCAAGCCATGCCTTTTCAAAATCGATGCCGACGGCAAAATAAACGGCGGTTTTCGCAAGGGCCGCCATCTGTCTCGGCTTGGGTTCGTAGGTGTGGGGGTCGGCGCCGGCAGGAACCAGAACGGAGCAGTCCACAAGACTCCCCCCGATTTTCTCGACGAAATACTTCTGCGGCGCAATGCTGACAAAAATCCCGGTCGGGGCCGCATCAGCCGGCAAAACCGTCAGCGTCATGAGAATCAGGCAGGCCGGACAGAGAATAAGCTTTCCGATACGTTTCATTTTACGGTATCGCTCCTTTTCGTTGCTCTTCGCTGCGCCTTGGAAATGCAACTGAATATCATCCTCAATATCATTGGTTGTCCTTGGGAAACAGTGAACATGCGCGATAAAAACCCCGTGCAACAATGTTGCATTGCCCGAAATTTGTCAAGCAAAATTTCCCTACGATATTCTTACGGTCTTTGCTTCCTGTTTGATACAAAAAGAGACCTTTGAATTTCTCTGTTTTCTGTCATTGCGAGGCGCATAGCGCCGTGGCAATCTTTTTATACTATCGGACACTTATGAGATTGCTTCGCTTCGCTCGCAATGACAAAAGATGCGTTTTTTAAAGGTCTCTATCCGTTGTTGGGTGCTGATGTCGATGGCGACGGTAAAATCGACATGGCCGAAGTGATCTATATTCTGCACTGTAGGGGGACAGATTTGAAATCTGTCCCCTATCTGAGGTCCGTCGAATTTATTCCGGTTTATTTGCTGGGTAGTGGTTCTTTAAGATAGCGCGTGAGCATGGCGTTCCCGCGCTCCAGCACGGCGTGACCTCCATCCCTGAAGGCTGCATGCTTTTCAAGGAACGCAATCGCATAGCGCCGGATAACATCGAACTGTTCCGGGGCGCCGCTCAGGCGCCGCGCCGCGTCATCGTCCGAAAAACCGTTGTTGAATGAAAAGTGATTCGCTCCCTTTACCTCCAGGAAGTACTTGGGGGCATGAAGGCTGCGGTAGATCTTGTCGGCGATAGCCGACATGGTTTCGGCGCCGCGGAGCTGTTCCCGTTCCCGTTCGCCTATATACAGCATGGACGGCATGCGGACGCGGGTCAGTTCGTCTTCCCTGAAGAGATAGCCTCCCGCCCCCGTTGAGAACAGCAGAACGGCCTTGATTCGGGGATCGCAGCGCTCCTTGATCGTCCCGCACAGTCCCAGCGCCGTAAAGCCTCCAAAGGAGTGGCCGCCGACGGCAATCCGCTTGCCGTCAATGATCTTGCCGAAGGGCTCGGACGTTATCATACCGTCGATGGCCAGTTTCATTTCGTCGAGGCGGTAAACGTATCTGCCGCGTTCAGCGGGGCCGGTTGCGCCGATCTCCCGCGCTTCGCTCCAGAAACCGCGCCGGTTGAAATCCTTCAGCCGGCCTGTGCGGATGCGGGCAGCGGAATATTTGTCGTGATGATCCGGCGCGGCGACAATCCAGCCGCAAGCGGCGAGGCGCTCTGTAAAAAAAACCGCGCTCAGGCCGCTGCCCCCGTAGCCGTGGGAAAAGACAAGCAGCGGAAACGGCCCGCCATGAGCGAGGGGGGCGGCGTCAACGGCTGCCGTCCCCATGAGAGAACCGCCATAGGCATACGGTTTTGCCTGCGCCGACGTCGGATACCAGACCGCCACCGTCAGTACGTCAGCCCGACCATCCTTTTGATAGTTGAAATCAAGGACCCGATAGCCGACATTGTAGAGGGGCTGTGACGGACGTTCCTGCGCCCCCGAAGTCCCTGCAGCACAAATCAGGCCGACAATGATGAAGATGATGGTAATCAATCGATTCATGGCGTAATCGCTTTCGCCCTCCTTCCTGAAATCTCTCGTTGCATGAATTCTCCAAGAACACTCAGTTTTCCGTCCAGCATGTTTCTATAAACCACCCGGTTGAATTGCTGTGTCAGTTCCCGGTAAGGCATTTGTTCCATTTCCGGGGAATAATCGAGGTAGCCGAAGAATTGACTGCTCCAGAAGAAAGAGACCAGCCCGATATGCTCCGTTTCGGCCAGACGCAGCATGACGGTTATGAATTTCTGATCGAGAGGCTGCCAGAATGAATAGCTGTCCAGCCGGAATACATCTGCGGTGGCCGCAATGCCGTCCACCTGACCGGGCCTGAGGATTTTGTAGAGCCATGCCTCATCGACAAAAATCTGTTTGCCGCTGGCGCGGGCGATCCGGGCCATCGCCCTGGCGTTGGACAGAAACGGACCGGTGACGGGATAGACATGGATACAGAGGAAATCGATATCGGTTTTTCCAGTCAGGGCTTCGGCAAACGCTGCCGGGCTCCAGGAACCGCTGCCGGCGCCGATGAGGGTTTTCCCGCGGTCCAATCCCTGAAGGGTATAGCGAACAATATCAACCACGGTCTGCGGATCATCGATTTCTTGCAGACCCGTCAGCCGCGCGTGCGTGTCCGGCTCTGTGAGCAAAGAAAGGAAATCGGGATGCAGTTCGCGCACGATCAGATGGACCATGTCGCGGTATTCGCGTTTGAAGCGTTCCAGGTTAAGACCCCGGTAAATACCCTTAAACGGACTGAAGGGCGTGTCGGCAAACAACACGGTGACGTGCGGCATGACCTTGAGACCCCTTGCATGCGCCTCTGTAACGACTTGTTTGTAAAAAGCCAGATATTCGGCGGCGTGCGGGAAATCCGGTCGAAAGAGCGGGTACTGGACGGCAAATTTGACGGACTGGATGCCCAGGTTACGGAATCTGTCGAGGGAAAGACGCACGGCATCCATGACCATCGGCTGCAGGAGGGCCGGTCCCCGGTTCGAATTTGCAATCAGCAGATCAACGGAAATTAAAGGCCTGGTCCCCACGGTTGCCTTGTCGGCCCGCTGGAGCCTTACCGTCTCCGCATCCAGCGTCTGTTCGAGCATTTGGTAAATGCCGGCATAAGCTGCCGGTATATGATCGCCGGCTTTAACGCAAACAGGGGCCGCAAGCAGGCACAAGCACAGGCCCGCCGCCGCCAGGCCTATGGACCTGCTTTTGGCTGTTTTTTTCAACATGGATTCCTCCCCTTATTCATTGTCGTAAACGGGTCATGTAGGATCTATAAACCCATCCTTATTAAGAGATAGACGTTTGATTAAAAAAAAGGTTACTTGCGAACAGGAAAATAGAAATAAATGACAACAGCTTCTTTTCCGAATGACGGAAACAGTTAACTCACAGAGTCCCTCTTCTCACAGACCCGACCGACGGCCCGCGCCATGGCCTGCATAAAGTTATCCCAGTATAGCTCGTAGGTCCTCTGGAGTGTGTCCGTAAAGTCCGGGCGACCCTGCTCTTCTTCGGTCACCACGAGGGCGTCGTCGGGATGGAAATAGCGCCGCCACTGGGCATGATCGTCCATAAGGTAGTTGAGCATCTGTTTGAAGAAGGCGTAGTTCTCAGATTTGGGTCCGAGGAAAAGTGCATTGACGTTGATCCGGTCAGTCATGGTATTTTTGTCCTTGCAATCATGGTGTTATGTATCGGTCTTTGCGCCTGCCTATGTCACATCGGCCCCGTTTAAGGAGCGTCCATACTTGCGCCGTCATTGAGGCCGATGCTGTGACCATGCTCAATAGCGGATTTGGAAATCCGTGAATTCTCCCGTAGAGGGCTCCTCCATCGTTTCAAGCTCCCGGACGGCGGCGCCGGGGGGGCCTTTTTTGCACCAAAGCAGCATTTCATGGACGTCCGTTTCCTGTCCTTCAAACAGGGCCTCGACCCTGCCGTCGGGCCGGTTCCGGACCCAGCCTGTCAGATGGAGGCGGCGGGCTGTGTCCTGCGTTGAAGCGCGGAAGAAAACGCCTTGCACCCGGCCGGAAATGTAGACATGTACCCGTTTCATAGGCATTATTCCCGATCGATCAGCCTAAAAAATTCGTCCTCATTAAGGACGGTGATTCCCAAGGTCCGGGCCTTGGCCAGTTTCGAGCCCGGCGCGTCGCCGGCCACGAGATAGTCGAGATTTTTTGTCACCGATTCCGTCGTCCTGGCGCCGAGGGATTCGACAAGGCCTTTTGCCTCCGGGCGGGTCATTTTCCCGAGGGTTCCCGTAAAGACAAACGACTTTCCGGCAAGGGGCAATGCCGACGGTTCGGGACGGGGCACTTCAACAGGCATCACACCCGCCGCCCGGAGTTTATCGATGACCGCTTTATTCCCCGGTTGGTCGAAAAATTTTGTAATGCTGCCGGCGACTTCCGGGCCGATTTCCCGGACGGATTTCAGATTGTCGAAGTCGGCCTGCATAATCACATCGAGGGTTGTGTATTCCTTGGCCAGAATCCCCGCGATATGCTCGCCCACATGCCGGATTCCCAGGGCATAGATGAATTTCTGCAATGTAGGCGTCTTTGATTTTTCAATGGCGTCAAGGAGATTTTGCGCCGACTTCTCCGCCATGCGTTCGAGTCCGATGAGCCGGTCCCGGGTCAGGGTGTAGAGATCGGCGGGG
>JAFGHS010000006.1 GCA_016930075.1 Deltaproteobacteria bacterium | reverse complement strand
GACGCCCAGATGGGGCTCCAGGCGCGCCTGATGTCGCAGGCCCTCCGGAAGCTGACGGGAAGCATCAGCCGGTCGCGGACGACCGTGATCTTCATCAACCAGCTCCGGATGAAGATCGGCGTTTTCTTCGGCAATCCTGAGACGACCACGGGCGGCAACGCCCTCAAGTTCTACGCGACCATGCGCCTCGACATCCGGAAGATCAGTGCGATCAAGGTCGGCCAGGATGTGGTCGGCTTCCGCACCCGGGTGAAGGTCGTCAAGAACAAGGTTGCCCCGCCGTTCCGCGAAACGGAATTCGACATCATCTTCGGCGAGGGGATCTCGAAAGAAGGCGACGTGATCGATTTGGCGTCGGGACAGGGGATCATCGAGAAGAGCGGCGCCTGGTACTCCTACAAGGGGGATCGCCTCGGCCAGGGACGGGACAATACCCGCACCTTCCTGAAGGAGAATCCAGAGGTGCTCGCGCAGATCGAATCCGAGGTCCGCGAGAAACTGGGCATCAAACCCAAGACGGCCGCGGCAAAGGAATGACGCTCGCTGAGTCCAGAGCAGAAATGTTGTGCGGCTGTTCCCGCCTGCCTGTGTTCAGGCAGGCGGGCAGTGCCAGTATGCTTTCAGAGACAACAGAACCGTAGGGTGCGTTCGTTTTAGCGTAACGCACCGAAAGAGAAGAGCGGTGCTTCAAGACGCACCCTTCACATCTTTCGCCGGAATGACGATGTAAAGACAATAGTGAGACCGTTAATATTTTTCACAATGGCAATCGTGGAGCCTATGGCACAAACGATGTGAAAGAGAGGCCCATATGTATCGGGAATCAGAAACCATCGAGAAGAAGTCTTCCTTTTCGGCATGGAAGGAAATCGTCGTCTCTCTCACCGCCTTCGCAAACAAGAAAGGCGGCAAGGTGGTGGTCGGTCTGGACGAGCGAGGCAATCCGACGGGCTTGAGCATCGGCAAGGATGCCCTGGAAGATCTGGCCAACAAGATCAAGATGCACACCGACCCGGTTCTCTACCCCTCGATCAATGTCAAAACTTTCGGCCCCGGTGAAATCGTCGAAATTGAAATCCCCGAATCGGACAACAAGCCAGTCTTTGCCTTTGAGAAAGCCTATGTCAGGGTTGGCAAGGCCAACCAGAAACTGTCGGCCACCGAAATTCGCGATCTGGTGAAGCGCTACACTCTGCCTGATTACGATCAGCGGGTGCTGGCCCGGAACGTCAAAGCCCTTCATCTGGATACTGCGGCCATTCGCCGATTGAATGAGACTGCCTTCCGTTTCGGAAAAATTCCAGAAAGCCGCATCCTCGAAAAACTGGCGGTTCTGAAAAAGGGGCAGCTCACAAACGCCGGATACCTTTGCTTCACCAAGGAAAACAACTTGCTTCCCAATGCGGTGATCAAGTGCGCCCGCTTCAAGGGGAAGACCATGGTCCGCTTTCTGGACATGAAGGATTTCAAGGGAAACCTGATCGTAGCGGTCGGTGATGTCCTTGCCTTTATCCGGAGACATATAAGCATGGGCGTCGGCATTGGCGCCAAACCGGTGCGCAAAGAGAGATGGGATTATCCGTTGGAGGCCCTGCGCGAGGCGGTCGTGAACGCCATTGTTCACAGGGATTATACGGACCCCGGCAACATCCAGGTCCGTATCTTCGACGACCGTCTGGAGATCTGGAGCCCCGGACTTCTTCCAAAAGAGCTGAACATCAAGAGCCTGTTCTCGGAAAACCGCTCCATCCCGCGCAACAGGAGCCTGGCGGGTATCTTCCATGACGTCGGTCTCATCGAAGGCTGGGGAACCGGGTTTCAACGAATGCTGGATGGATGCGCCGTCAACGGCAATCCCAGGCCGGAGTTGAAAGAAATGGCCGGCGCCTTTGTCGTGAAGTTTATCCGGCGTCCCGACGTTGAGGGAACAAGTGGCGGAATAAATGAGGGAATAAGTGAGGGAATAAGTGGCGGTGTAAATGAGGGAATAAACCAGCTCTGGGAATTCATTCGCAAGAATCCCGGCAAGAGGGTTGTTGAAATCTCCGCCGCCCTCAATATCCCAGCCAAGACCATCGAACGTTGGCTGAAAAAGTTGAAGGAGCAGGGACGGATCATTTTTACAGGTTCCCGAAAGACGGGAGGGTATTTTGTGTGTTAGATTCCAAACCCGTCGAATTCGAAGGGTTTAATACAGACACGGAAGCAGTCATAACATAAGGATCGGTGTGTCGTAGGTCGTGACGCATCGCTGGCTGGAGACGGGCTTTAACGGATGATGGAGCGGGGATGCCGTCAATGAGGGCGGGAATGATCAGGAAAGGAGCACAGGGAATGAAAAAGCTGATATTGATTTGCTGCTCGATTCTTCTATTGGCGGGGTTGTTATTCGTCTCCAATCAGGTTGCCTGTGCCGGGCAAAAGCAACCCCCCGATGAGGCGGCCGAGAACAAGCTCAAGAATTATCCGACAACACCGGCAAAGGTGGTGGAAGCGTTTCTTAATCTGAAATTAAAATACGTCGTATATGACGTGTATAAAAAAGGGAATCCAAAGGACGACCTCCGATTCATTGAAAAATTGTCGGCTTATACCAATATCCATATTGATCCGGAACTCTATTGCGGGGCTGGGGTAAAAACAGTCTCCAGTTATAAAATATTGGGAACGAAGGTCGTTGGGGAAAAAGCTGAAGTGTCGGTTGAACATAATTTCTGTGGAGGGTGTGCGAATGATCTGAGTTGTGGAATAGAGAAAGAAAGGGTCGTCAGTCCATACAAGCTATTAAAAAATGGGGACAGATGGATAATCGATCTTTCGGCCGATGACTGCGATATCCCTTGTAGATGTATCGAATCAGTAAAAGAAACCATAAGAAGAACCGAGACGATGATAAAGAATCCGGATAAATTTAAGTGGCTTGGAAATGAACCCAAAGAGAACTTGATGCAGCTTAAGAAGTGTGTGGAAGGCGTGAAATAATGCCGGGGCAATAGGATTTGACGCACCGGTAAAATGTCGAGCAATCGAGACGCACCTCGAAATCAACCATGGATGAATCCCGCGAGCTCAAACGGGCCGAGAACAAGGCCTTTCGGCTGCTGGGCCTCCGGGCGCACAGCGAAAAAGAGTTGCGCATAAAACTGCGGGTTGGCGGTTATACGGCGGATGTGATAGAAGCGGT
>JAFGHS010000005.1 GCA_016930075.1 Deltaproteobacteria bacterium | reverse complement strand
CAGAGGGGGACAACGGGGCCGGCCAGAAATGCGAGTACCAACAAACCTCCTGCACCCCATCCAGCGGGGGACAAGGGACCGGCCAGAAATGCGAGTACCGATAAACCCCCTGCACCCCCTCCAGCGGGGGACAACGGGACCGGCCAGAAATGCGAGTACCGACAAACCTCCTGCACCCCATCCAGCGGGGGACAAGGGCATTCCGGAGAAAACCAGAGTCCGGGACGACAGACACGAATTTCCCTCACTACGGTTCCACGGCAACGGCTGTGTTCGGTATCTCTCCGAACATCTCCGGCGCGTAGAGCGCTTCCACCCGCGTTTCCGGCAGATGAAATGTGCCAGGGTTGTTGAGGCGCACCGTGTATTCGATGGACCAGTTTCCCTTCGGCACGTATTCGTAATAGGCCCGGAAGGCTTCGAAAGACCGTTCTTCAAAGGCCGGCCACGTCCATCCCGTGGCCTTCTCGTTTTGCGTCAGGATGCTGGAATCCCTCCCCAGGCCAGTCCCCAGGATACTGGAACCGGCCGGTATGGGATCGTTCACGACAACCCACGTCATATCGGCCTGGGCATTCATGTCCAGTTTGACCCGCACCACATCGCCGCGGCTCCACTTTCCCGGCGCTTTCTGCAAGACGGCGGTCAGGGTCTTTTTGATCTTGTAACCGCTGGAAAAAGGCTGCTTCAGAGGGATGGCGGCCAGACTCTGCACCGTCACCCAGGGTTTTCCCGCACCCTCATGGCGGATGGAAAGGGGCTTTTTGCCGTCAGGCCAGGGAAAATCAACTGCACCCTTTTTTGACATTTGCTCGGCGGAAATCGCCCTCTGGTCATGATGAAGGTCAACCGTCGTCGCCCCCGTCACCGGCTGCGATTCGAATTTGTCGGAAAATTTTTTCAGGGATACAACGCCCCAGGCATTGGCCGTCGTCGTCCACCAGGCCCCCCGGTGCATCCGGCCTAAGGCCCCCCGCACGAGCCTCGGCATGTCGTCCTTCCATTTGTCATCGGCGAGAAAAGTCAGGATGGTGCGGACGGCGTTGACATCGCCGTTCAGCATGAGCCACCACAGATTGTCCGTTTGCTCCGTCGAAAAGAGCATCGTCGTCCCCTGAAAATTCAATCGGGAGCGGATAATCTGCTCCGCCTCCTTCCTTTTTGTCTCGCGATCCGGAATCGCTTCCATCCGGGTTAGGACGTTCATCCAATCCAGGACGGCGGATGTAGGCCAGAGATTGGCCTCCACGTTGATGGCGCTCAAGAGCTTCGCCTCGGCCCTGCCGCTCCGGGACAGGGCTTCCAGGGCGGCCATCTTCCGGATGGACAGATCCGCCGTCGGCATGGATGAACGGCGGATTACCCTTCCCTCGATAAAGCCCGTAAGCCCTGCTTCCATCCTTTTCCGGATGTCGTCCGGGATCTTCCAGCCGGCTTCGTGGGCAATGGCGAGGATATACGCCGTCAGGCAATCATAGCCATGGGGCATGCGGGGGAAATACTTGACAAGGCCGTCCTGATCCAGATGGGCGGGGAGCTCTGCTACGACCTTCTTCCATAAATCACCGTCCTGCAAGGCGATGGCCCGCGATACCTTTTGCTCCATACACGTATAAGGGTAGTTTTTCATGTAATAGGAGACGCCGCTTAATCCGCCGACCAGTTTGGGCCGGGCGTAAACCCGGATGCCGCCTTTCTGGGGCAGGGCGTCATGCGGCCGTTCCACATCGAGGGCGACTGGTTTGTCCAATTGCATGATCGTGGCCTGAAACGTCCTTACCGGGACTGCGGGGGCGATGTGCTGCACCGCCTTAAGCCGGTCTTCCGCGCTTCCGTCTTTAGCGGCGGCGGAAACCTCCCACTCGAGACGCTCCTTTCCGACAGGCGCCTCTGCCTCCCAGGCGATTTCCTGCGCCGCCCCGGGCGCGAGATCGACGTCAATCGGCGTCAACGGATTTTTGACGCCGGCAAGCTTTGCCTTGACCTCGACCTGCATGGAGCGATTGGAGGCGTTTCTCACCGTAAAGCCCGCCCGGAATCGATCCGACTCCCGGATCATGGGTGGCAGGCCGGACATGAGCATCAGGTCCTGAGAGGACCGGATGCTCGTCTGTCCCGTACCGAATTTATCAGCGCCGCAGCTCGCCACGGCAACGATCCGGAAGGAGGTCAGGGCATCGTTTAGGGGGACCTGGACATCCGCTTCCCCCATGTCGTTAAGGGGAACCCGCGCTTTCCAGAACAGGAGGGTATCGAACAGCTCCCGCGTGATCTGCTTGCCCCCGCCGCCGCCGTGGGGAATCGCTTTTAATCCGAAGTGCCGCTTGCCCACGACCTGCATTTGAGCGGTCGATGTCCGAATGCCGTATCCCCTTTCGGCCATCATGGCTTCGAGGAGTTTCCAGCTGTCATTCGGCATCAGTTCGAGGAGCCCTTCATCCACAGCGGCGACCGCCACTTCCGCGCCCTTGCAAGGAGCGCCGCCTGCCGCCTGAACCACCTTGATATGGACCGGCACGGCCTGGCGAATCCGGTAATCTTTCTTTTCCGTCGCAACCTGAACCTTGATTTCATGGGCCTGCCATCCCACCTTGATTTCCGCGATTCCCAGTTTGAAGGCCGGCTTGCCCAGATCGACCGTGGCCGTGGGTTGGACGCCCGTCACCCGTCCCCGGACGCAGAGGGCGGAGATGAAGATATTCGGCGCATAGGTTTTTTTCACGGGAATCTCGATCACCGGCTTTTTCCCGGAGAGGCGTTTCACAAAGGTCTCCACGACCCCTTCCCGCTCAATGGCGACAAGGGCCGTCGCCTCGCGGAAGGGCATCCGCACCTGGAATTTGGCCGTCTCGCCCGGTTCGTAACGCTTCTTCTCCGGCAGGAGGTCGATCCGGTCATTGTCCGTCAGACGGAACCACCAGTCGCTTTTATCGGCAATCCAGACGTCCTGATTAGCCGTGGACACATTGCCCGCATCGTCGAGGGTTTCCGCCTGGAGGACCACCTGACCGGAGAGGGGCGATTTCACCTGGCAGATGAGGATGCCCTTACTGTCCGTCCTGCCCTCGCAGAGCGCCCCGATGCGCTTCGTCTCCGTCCAGTTGCTGTACGAGTAAAATCCGCCGACCAGTCTTTTCCGGTGGGAGTAGTGCTTCTTTTGGAACAGATCGACCTTGATCAATGCCTGGGGGACCGGTTTGCCGTCAAGGCCCAGGGCGACGGCATGGAATTTAAGCGCATCCCGGGAAATGGCCCAGGAATCGGGTTTGATGCCCACGATGATCTTTGCCGGCCAAAGAGGGATGTTTTGCGATACCGTCTGGGTTTCGCCGTTGGGATCTTTGAATTCCAGCTCCGCATGGATGTCATGGGGCGTGCTTATACGTTCGATATTCGTCAATCTGGCCCGTGCCGCGCCGGCCTGATCCAGCTTGAGCTCCAGCGTTTTAAATGCCTTTTTCCTCACCCTTTGTCTTTCCGAAGGGGTCTCTGATGCTTCATCTTCTTCTTCGGCATACACCCCTTTGGTAATGCCCTCGGAAACCCGGCCGTTGGCAAAAGTAAAACCCTCATAATCACTGAAGTACACGTAACGGGGCCGCAGTTCGCTTCGGAGCTTGACATCGTCATGTGCAGCCCCGCCGCCGGAAAGATAGGAGACCATGACATCCAGGTCCGCTTCGGATACATTGACCAGGGCGGCCGCCGGCGGCTGAATCAGGCCTTTCATAAGGGGCACACGGAATTCCTCGACACGGAAGGACCCGGAGGACAGCGCCCCGACCATATAGCCATGATCTTCTTCACGCGCGTCATCTGTTTCCTGCGTCCCGGGCGTTTCCGGGCGTTTAGCATCTTTGCTCTTGCCAGACGGCTCTTTCAGAAGATGAATGTCATATGTTCCCAGTTTGGCGCCCTTGGGGATTTCCCACTGCGTCTCGGCGATGCCTTTGGCGTCCCACTTGAGAGGGAATTCATACCGCTCAAGACTCCCGGTATGTCTGATGGATACGGCTTTGGGGCAGGCGTTTTTATCCGCCAGGGAAATTCCCCGCATGGTTTGCTTTCTCACAAAGTGCTTCATATGAACCGTATCGCCGGCGCGAAAGAGCTTTCGGTCCATGACCGACGAAGCTGTTATGGGTCCTCCATCGGAGAAATCGGGAAGATTAAAATGGTAGGGCTCGATCCCGTCATCCCAACTGGAATGGACAAAGGTCAGATCGGCGTCTTTTTTGGCAAACACAAAAGCGCCGCTGTTCATCCATCGCCGGGGGTACTCATCGCCCGGATCGCTGTCATTATAACGTTCATGCTTGGATGAAGCTTCACAATAAGGCTTGGGCGCGGGCAGCGGCCCCTTGATGCGGGCAATGCCGTTTACGTCGGTTTTTCCCGTCCAGAGTACTGTTCCCGTGCAATCCCGGATGGAAACAGCGGCGTCCTTCACCGGCGTTCCCGAATTCAGGGTCGTCACCCAGACAATGGAGGATTCCCTGCCCCACTTGAAATGGGCGGAGAGGTTCGTTACAAGGGCCGTCGTCGGCACATACATGGGCTGAGCCTTTTCCATAAGCGACGCGCCCAATATCCGGCTCTCCATTTCCACGACGTAAAATCCGGGCGCCTTAAGGGGAATGCCCACGACCTCAAAGGCCCGCGCCCCCTGGGGTTTCGGAACAGAAAACGGCTTTGACGAAGGGAGGCTTTTGAATATCGATTCTTTGCGGCGAGCCTCATGTACGATTCGGAGCCACTGGATGATCTGCTCTTCCCTGTCGATCTTTACTTGGTGGAGCCTGCCTTTGAGACCCTTCACCATCTGATCGCCTATGCTTCTTGCCGGTTCGGGCAGGATTTTATTGACGGCGTCGCCGATCTTGACCGCTTCATCGACAGCCGATTCCTTTAACTTCTCGATCACATCTTCATCCTTTTCACCGGCTTTCAACTGCCGGGTGGTCACGGACGGTTCGAGGTTCCGGAGGGTGACGGGCAGGACGGCCCCCGCCATTAACTCAATGATGCCGAAGCGCGCGGAAAATTTTGCCAAAGGAGGATAGGCGTCGGTTTTTACGGAAAGAGGAAACCGGTCGGCATTGGCCAGGCTTCTTTCGGCATCATCTTTCATGTCCTTGGGAACGCTGACGGTAAAGGCGGCATTTTCAGGAAAAGGACCGGCGAAGCGGACGCGCCAGACAAATTTCGGAGGACCTGCGACTTTTTCCGTTTCTTTGATTTGTTCACCGCCGTCGTCGAAAAGAGTCGGTTTATAGATCTTGCCCCTGCTTCCTTTGAGGGTTGTCTTCGCCGCATAGGACAACGATACGGGGGCGGAAAACTCGATATGCATCGGCAGCATGGGGATGCAGCCGGCGCGGGGGTTCTCCCGCCGGCAGGTGAATGAGGCGGTGAAGGGCGAGCGCGTCTTAAACGGCAGAATCTGGTTTTTCTCTGAGGAAACGCCGGTCAACGTCTTGACGCCCTGCCCCCAGACGAGACTGATTTGGGCATTATTGGGAAATTTCTGCCGTGCCGCAATCATGATGCGGGGTATGGCATCATCTTTGATGTGCATCGCTTTAAAAATGACTTTTTGCTCTTCGCCTTTGATGATCCGGATGCCGATCTGCTCCTGAATCCCCTGGACGGCAAAGTATACATTTTCAATAACCGAGGTTTCATCGGGCAGGGCGTCGAGGGTGAGGAGGAAGGCCTGATCTTCACTGACTTGATCGCTTCCTTCATAAGGCCGGGAGCTCCGGATGGCCGGTCCGCCGGTGGTGAACGAAAATTGTTTGTCGCCCGTGAGAACCTGTCCGGAAAGGGTCTTTATCTCCGGCTTCAGGGAAAACGTACAGATCGTGCCGGCGGGAAGATTCCTGTCAAAGTCATAAATCCAGTTTCTGCTGTCCGCCCAGCGGCCCGATCCTTTTTCTAAACACGATATGGTAAAAGGTTCGATGATCCGGGGATCGCCGAAAGGCGCCATGGGCTCCGAAAAGCGCACTGACACCTGCCGGATATCTTTCACGGCGCCTTGAGGCGAAAAGAATTCCACCCCGGCATCCGCTCCGGCAAAGGCAGGCAGGGCCAGCAAAAACAGGAACAAAGATACGACCGTCTTTTTTTTCATGACCGGTTCCTTTCCTTTTTATATACAATTTTATATGCAATTAAGGGGCATACAGTCTGAATACACTAAAAAAGCAATCGCATGAAAGGCTTGCGGTGAAAAACAAACAATGTGTTCGTAACGAAAATTATGGGGTGCGGCATCATTTGCCCGGATGCTCTGTAAGCGTTGACTGGATGGCTTCCAACCGTTGTTTTATCTCCTCATCTTCCAGGGCGGCGGAAAAATCGTTAAGCCACGTTCGAATATAGGTCATATCAACATCGGGTGTTTTCAGCAGTATCCCTCTGACATCGTCCAGATCACGCGGCCTTCCAACTCCGCACTGATGGAACAGATTATTTTTTCAAACATGTATTCAGTATCCCGGCCACTTTGATATCAATTTCTATGCCTTCCAGGGGATCCGGAAAAGGGATTTTGCCCAGATGCATTGCTTCCTCCCACATGGCGGAAAAGAGTTGAAAGGCTTTTTGTTGAGAAAGCCGGCCCTCCCCGCGGGCAAAGGAATCCTCAAATTCCTGCAAAATCCGGCCATTTTTAATCATGGTCATCTCCATACCTGCCTTATTAATTCTGGATAAATAATATGGCGCTAATATGCACTAATAGAGACCTTTGAATAATGCTCATTTCCTGTCATTTCGACCATAGGGAGAAATCTTATTGGTCTGACTTCGTTGAGATTTCTCGTTGTCCCGCTGCAGCGGGACTCCTCGAAATGACAAATTCAAAGGTCTCTAATATGGGGTCAAATTTATTTTTTCCCTTCTATCGACGCCTTCAGCATTTCCGGCGTGACGGCAACACCGCCTATACCCCAGCTTCCGAAGTCAACCTCCTCGATAATGCACCATGTGTTCCGCTGGAGCCTCTCCTTCGGTGAAGGCCGCGCTTCAATTTCCGCGACAACCTCTGTGACGCGGGTGATCATTTCACTTTTTTTCTCTTCTGTTAGCGTCCCTTTCAGGACTTTAATGTTAATAAACGGCATCGTCATTCCTCCTTAAATTCTGTTTTATCCAAGACGGCTTTCCATCCTTCTCGACGGCAGGACAACCGTTGCCGAACCGTTCGGTATCATAAATTTGCCGTCGTGGTCTTCGAGGGTGACGGCCAGATCAACCAGATGTTCCCCGTTCTGCACGTATTTCTTAACGACCTTGCCTTTGCACAATGCCAGCGATTCACGGTACATGACGCCGCGAAGCTGGTCCCCCATCTTTTTGATGAATCCGTCGTCGCCCATCCAGTTGGAAATCATGCGCCCAAGCCAGGCCCGCATCTGCATGCCGAGGCAGTTGGCGCGCTCCATCCCTTGACGCTGCGCCGCGGCATCGGTCAGGTGCCAGTGCGTGAAATCGGGCAGGCCGCTCTCCGGATCGAGCATATTCTTCCATGCGCCGCCGCTGTGCGCCATCTGCGTGCGCCAACTTGCGCTTTTGCCCATGGCGGCAGAATATGCAAACGCTTCCGCCATTGTGAAAACATGATGGGTCGGCGGAATTTCGTCTCCTTCATTTACGTCTTCCCAGAATCGCGGATCGGCGCCGCGGATTTTCTCAGCCTGGGCTTTTTCAAACCACGCCTCCACCTCGGCCTCGGAAAAATGCCGCAGTTGCGGCGGCTTCCCGATTTGACCCGCATCGGTCGACGGCGCCTTGAGAACCACGGCGATGCCCGCAATTTCCACTACGGCAACGACCTCGTCCCGCTGGTTCTTAAACACCCTGTTCCCGTTGATGAGAAATTGCAGGGCCGTATTCTCACGGGTGATGTCCTTCACGGATGTGGGATACTCGAAAACGGTGAAGCAGTCGTCCTCGCGGATGATCTTGAACCACTCGACATTCACCCCCGCATCAACGCGGGCGACGCGAAAATCCAGATCTTCCATCGCTTTGGCAATGCCCGAAAAGGGGGCAATGGCGCCCAGAAACTGGGCAGGCGCGATGATGCCGCCGTAGCGGCTGTTTTTGACGTAGTCCCGGTTTCTGTAGAGGGGATTGAAATCGCCGATGGCGTCGCAGAATTGCCGGATGGCGTCTTCCGTCGCCGTCCGGCGGGTCATCCTGTATACCCCCATCTTATACCCTGTTTCCGGATCGGGTCCGTCGACCGTCACCGGCCGCGGCTTGCCGATCTCAAGCGTCGCTTCGATTTCGGCCATGATGCCGTCCCGGATTTTTTTGTCCGCCTTTGCCTGCCCTATTTCCGTTTCCGTCAGATACCTTTTCATTATTACTCTCGTTGCTCTTTTTACGATCCGATCTTTGAGTGAATTCTTTCCCGGTACTCTGTAATCTCGTTTTTCAAGACGTTGAGGTCTTCAATACGTTCGTCGATGCGCGTCAGGTGATTGTCGAGCAGCTCAAGAAGCCGTCTTAAGACCTTGTCGTTGGATTTTTCATGCGTCCACATGGTTTCCAGCTCCTGCATCTCCGAGAGGCTCATGCCCATGATCTTCAGGCGCTTGATCAGTTTGAGCCGACGCAGGTCTATATCCGTGTATATCCGCCGGTCCCCATCGAAGCGCTTGACCGAGTCAAGCAATCCGATTTCTTCATAATATCGAATGGTCCTTTGGCTCATTTCCAGGGTCTTTGCCAGTTCCCCGATGTTGATTTCCCGGCTGTCGGTCTCGGAGTCCCCCTTCCACTCATGGGATGCGTATTGATCCGTGTAAATTTCTCTGAGTTTATACTTTTGGATCTTACCGCTCGCCGTCATCGGGAAGGCGTCTACGAACTCCCAATACCTGGGGATTTTGTGGCGGGCAATCCGGTTTTTGCAGAATGTCTGAAGCTCCTCCGCCGTGGCTGTCTGGCCGCTTTTAAGCTGAATTGCCGCCAGGATCTGCTCGCCGTATTTTTCATCAGGAATGCCCACGACCTGTACGTCCGCCACCTTGGGGTTCGTGTAAAGAAATTCTTCGATTTCCTTGGGGTAGATATTCTCGCCCCCCCGGATGATCATATCTTTAAGCCGGCCTGTAACCTTGAAATACCCCTTTTCATCAACCTCTCCCAGGTCCCCCGTATGGAGCCAGCCGTCGCGGTCAACGGCGGCGGCTGTCGCTTCCGGCATTTTGTAGTAGCCCTTCATGACGCAGGCGCTCCGTGTGACGATTTCCCCCTGGACGCCGGCAGGTTGGTCGTTGCCCGTTTCGGGATCGATGATTTTCCCCTCCACGTCCGGCAGGAGGCGCCCCACCGTGGAGACCCGCAGATCGACAGGATCGTCGCGCCGGGTCATGGTCATGACGGGGGCCGATTCTGTCTGGCCAAAGGCGATGACGATTTCGGGGCAGTGCATTCTTGTCCGCACCTGATTCATGGTTTCGACGGGACAGGGCGCACCGGCCATGATCCCCGTCCGGAGGGAGGTCATATCGAAACGGTCGAATTCGGTGTGGTTCAGAATGGCGATGAACATGGTCGGAACGCCGTTGACGGCGGTGCATTTTTCGGCGCTGATAAACTGCATGGCCTTCAAGGGATCGAAATACTCCACAATGACCATGGACGAACCGTGATAGACGCAGTTCATGGTGCTCATGACACAACCGAAGCAATGGAACAAGGGTACCTGAATTAAAAGGCGATCATGCTTCGTCATTCCCATGACATCGCCTACCATGCGGGCATTGTTGACGATGTTGTGGTGCGTAAGCATAACCCCCTTGGGGAAACCCGTTGTACCCGACGTATATTGAATATTGATGACATCGTTGTCGTCAAGGCTTTGGAGATGCTCATCCAGAGTCGCGTCCGTCACGTCGCGGCCCATTTTGACGACGTCCTCAAAGCGGAACATCCCCGGAACGGCATCGCGCGCCCCGATGTAAACGACGCTTTTAAGGGCAGGGAGTTTGTCCGACTTCAGGCCTCCCGGGTTGCAGCGGTCCAGTTCAGGGATGACGGTGCGGGTGATGTCGTAAAAACTGATTGCCCGGTAAGACTCCATGATAAAGAGGGTTGTGGCGTCCGACTGCTTCAGAATGTATTCCAGTTCGTGGGACTGATAGCTCGTGTTGATCGTGACGAGGACGCCGCCCACCATGCCGAGGGAAAATTGCAGATAAACCCATTCGGGGACATTCGTCGTCCAGACGGCCACATGGTCCCCCCGCTTGACGCCGAGGGCCAACAACCCCTTGGCGACGGCGCGGCAGGTTTCATAAAACTCGCCGTAAGACTGACGAATTCCAAACTGCGGCTGGATCAGGGCCGGATGATCCGGCTGGGCAAGCGCTGCATCCCTGACGAGTTGGCCGATGGTTTTGCGAATAAAGGCGGACATGGCACCCTCCTCACTTGCGTGGTTTATAAAGCCCTTTTAACAAATCGGCAGCATAGATAGGGTTGATCGACGATGGTTCGGGCTTTGGTGATGTTGGTTTCCAGTTATCCAAAACAGCGTTATATGAACCGGCCTCAGTATAGCGGCATCTTCCTTTTTGTCAAGGCATCTCAGGAGAACCGGCATCTTAAGGGAAAGATGAAGCAACGAACTCATGAATCTCGTCGCGCCGAAAAATGAACGGGGGCGGAGCGGCTCTTGATCAACGGCCTTCCTGATTCCGGTCGGCAAGCCGGAGGGCGACAAAGAGCCAGGGCGCCCCAAGGGAAACCCAGACGCCGATCAGGGCGTAGCGGACAAACCGGAAAACCATGGCCGGTTCAAAATCCCGAAACGCCCATTTGAGGCCCGCCCATAATCCGATGATGACGGTGAGCCCCAGGGCGTATCTCAGGATTTTCTTCAGCATCGGTCCGCCGGAGCTGAAATTGAGATACCGGCTTTCAAAAACGAAGCCCGCAGCAAATCCCATGAGCGTCGAGGCGGCTGTGACGCCGTCCTGATCCAGACCGGGCGAAAGGGCGAGAAGAACGGCCGGGGCGATGATCGCGATCCCCAGCAGGGTAGCGATGCTTCTCATTTCAAGCCATGACGCGCAGCGGCTCTCGATCTTGATGAACGCGATAAGCAGGATAAAGCCGATGAGATATCCGCCGATGAGGTCGGGCGGATCGTGGACGCCCAGGTACAGGCGCGAAAGCGGCACGAGAATCATCATGGCGGCGGCCAAAACAGTCAGCCATTTTTTTCTGAACGCCTCGGCCATGTATCCCCAGACGGTTACGGAAAGCTGAGTATGGCCGCTGGGGAACCCCCAGCTTGAGACGTGCTGGATGGCTTTCACCCGGCTGTCGTACTGATAGGGTCGCGCGTCGCACGCGAGGGTCTTGACCGCCGAATTCACCCACGCGGAAAACAGAAAAAGGATGAGAAGCCTTACTCCTGCCGTCCGGTTCACACTCCAGTACACGAGGGGGAGGAGCGCCATAAAGAAGAGTTCTTCACCGCAGAAGGTAATGATCTTAAACGGCGCGTCGAGGGCGGGACTGAAATTTTGCAGCCAGATATTTGCCGCAGCGCCCCAGCTTAATATGGCCTCCATCAGCGAACCTCCCATCCATTCCAGGGAAAAATGTCTTACCAGGGGTCAACCATGCGGTGGACCGGATCGGCGCCGTGAGAACGGGACGCGGCATATTCCAGCCCTCGCATGAGCCACCGGCGCGTTTGAGCCGGATCGATGACGGCGTCTATTTCAAGGCGCGAAGCCACATTGACCGCTTTGCCCCGATAGTAAAGATCGGCGAGAATTTTATCATAAAGGGCCTGGCGTTCCTGCGGATCTTTCACGGCGTCCAGCTCTCTCCGGAACCCGGCCTTTACGGCCCCCTCCAGCCCCATGCCGCCGAACTCGCCTGTCGGCCACGCGGCGGTGAAGAAGGAATCGTGAAAACCGCCCTTGGCCATCGCCATGGCCCCCAGGCCATAACCCCGGCGAAGAACAATCGTGAAATAAGGGATGGTCAGATGCGAACCGACGACGAACATGCGGCCGCAGTGACGGACGTGGGCGCGCCTTTCGGCCTCCGGCCCCACCATGAATCCCGGCGTGTCGCATAGGCACAGGATCGGCAGGCCGTGGGCGTCGCAGAGCTGCATGTGGCGCGCCGCTTTATCGGCGCCGTCCGCCTCGATGGCTCCCGCCTGGTGTTTGCAGTTGTTCGCGATCACGCCGAAGGCTTTCCCCTCGATGCGTATCAGTCCCGTAATCATGCCGGGGCTGAAATCGGGGCGCAGCTCCAGAAATGAATCCGTATCGGCGATTTCCCTGATGACGGCGCGCACGTCGTAAACGCGCCGCCGGTTTTCCGGAATGATTTTGCGGAGGCGGTTCTGATCCGGCGCTTCCCATTCGGAAACCGGCCCCTGGAAGTAAGACACGTACCGTTTGGCGACTGCCACGGCCTGCCGGTCGTCGTCCACGGCAATATCGACGACGCCGTTTTGCGTCTGCTCCTCAATGGGGCCGATGTCTTCCGGGGCAAAGACGCCCATGCCGCCGCCCTCGATCATCACAGGCCCGGCCATGCCGATATTGGAATTGCGCGTCGCGATGATCACGTCGCAGCACGACAGCAGCACCGCATTTCCGGCGAAACAGTATCCCGTGACGATGCCCACGACGGGAACGAGGCCGCTGAGCCGCCCCATGGCGCTGAAAGTGTTGAGATCCAGGCCCGTCGAACGGATCAGGTCTTTATCCACGTCGCCCGGCCTGCCTCCGCCGCCTTCCGCGAAGAGAAAGACCGGCAGGCGGTTTTCATAAGCGAGACGCAGCATGCGGTCCATCTTTTTATGATTGAAAAAACCCTGCGTCCCGGCCAGAACCGAGTAATCGTAGGCCAGAACCATGCAGCGGGCCTTGTCTTTTTCAAACGCCGTCCCGTT
>JAFGHS010000038.1 GCA_016930075.1 Deltaproteobacteria bacterium | reverse complement strand
GTTTTGTGAATAGGAAGTAAATGAAAAACCAAAGAGGGGACAATCAAATCGCTGCTATCGGGGGATATTCAAAGCGGTGCCCATAGGTTGAGTTAATAAAACAAAAACCCCACTTCTTTTAAGAAACAGGGTTTCGATAATTAGTCCATTAGTACCCTCAATCATTGTTGATGGTCTATTGTTATTAATCTACAAGATCGAATATGTGTTTTCAAATATCATGGATAAGGCAAGATTGCTACTTTGAAAAAAACATTATACGGCAAGTCGGTTTTCATCTTCCCCCAAAATTTTTTGACCGGCGGCTTTTTGTATAAGGAAAATTCTCTAATAGAGGCCGGGGGAGTTAGCCTGGGGAAAAATTTTCTATTTCGTCTATTACAAGGACAAAATGGAAAAGAGGGACCCACGCCGGCCTGAATTCGTTTTCGGGGGTGTACGGGGTTCGATAGGGAAAGCATTCTTTTTGCCCTGCCAGTCGATAGGCAAGATGAAATCAAGGCGGGTTTAGCATCCTGCTAACATCGGGCAAGGATCAGATGAACCATTTTTCAAAAGGCATGGGCGCCATGGATACGGCAGACAATAAAACAAGGCAAGCTAAAAACTATCCGGCGAGGATGTTGGATCAGATTGACACAAATAAACATAATGAACAGATGGACTATCTATCAAGTTCAATGGAGATCGTCGATCCTGGGGCCACTGAGGCCGTCATGTTACAGTTAGGAGAGATAAGCTGCAAGTAGGAAGCCGATTCTTGACAGTGCAAGGATCGACTATCATCTATCAAATACAACAAAGATCGTCGATCCTGGGGCCGCTGAGGCCGTCATGAACCGCGTCTCAATCGCCGGGCTGGCTGCATATGGATTATCAGAGAGCATTATTCAAAAATATCCGACCTCTGGAAATTAGAGGAATACATCTGTTCATGGAATTCGATTCAAGGATAATCATCCCACATTAAAAAAATGCTTTTCCCGACCAAGGTGAGCTATAGGGGAGCTAAGAAAAATTTAAGGGGTTAAGCTTTTCGCCTAACCCCTTGATTTTATTGGTAGCGGGGAGAGGATTTGAACCTCTGACCTTTGGGTTATGAGCCCAACGAGCTACCGGACTGCTCCACCCCGCGTCATTGCGTGTTTTGGCTTCTTGAAGATGGGTCACTTCTAATGCACAGGCCCGTCGTTTGTCAAGGAGTTTTTCTATATCATGCCTAAGACTTCGTATATATCGAGCTTTCTTTCAATCCCTTTCAACGGGGTGTCATCCAGCTTTCTTGTCCGGATGAGATCATGAACCTGTCCATATGTTTCAGAACATACGAGTATCTGTCCGCCGGCGGCGCTTTTTTCCAACCGCGACGCCAGATTGACGGGGGCGCCGAAAACCGTGTATTCCTTCTTCCGGGACGAACCGAAAATCCCCGCCATGACCTCGCCGGTGCTGATGCCGATGCCGACGGATAGTCTTCTTTGATCACGGGCGATGCCCCTGTTGACGACGTCAATCTCTTCTTTCATCCTAAGGGCGCTCGCGACGGCCCTTGCCGCATCATCCCCATATGAAACAGGAGCGCCGAATACGGCCATGATGCTGTCGCCGATGTGTTTGTCGAGTGTGCCGTTGTGTTCATAGATGATCTTATCCAAGGGTGAAAAATAATGCCGGTTTAACATATCCGACAGTTCTTCCGTTGTCATCTCTTCCGCCAGTTTCGTAAATCCTCTGATGTCGGAAAACAGGACCGTGACCGTCTGCCTTTGGGGCAAGATATTTTTGCCGTCCTTCTGGAGCTTCGCAAAGATCTGTTCCGACACAAACTGTTTCAGACGTTTTTTGACGTTGTATTCCCGGACTTTAGCCCTGATTTCCATATTGTCGAAAGGCTTCGTCAAAAAACCATCGATCCCTTCATTAACCGATTCGATGGCGCTTTCCATGGTTGCATAGGCCGTCAGCATAATGCGCGTAATCTCCGGATTGATCTTTCCGATTTCAACCAGCGTTTCCAAACCGTCGATGCCGGGCATCTTGAAATCCGATATGACCGTTTCGATATTCCGGGTCTCCGTCTTAACAATATCAATAGCCTCCTGCCCGTTTTCCGCAAGCATAATGTCATAATCGTCTTTGTCAAAGACCTTTTTCAGGGATCTCCTGACGCCTTCTTCATCATCCACAATGATTAATCCGTTCATGCCGCTCTCCTTTTACAGGGAATTTCTATCGAAAATCGGGTTCCACGCCCTTTCTCGCTTGCAACATGGATCACGCCGTCATGCCGCTTGATGATTTCATGGGATATGTAGAGACCCAATCCGGTCCCCTTCCCTACCGCCTTGGTCGTGAAAAAAGGTTTGAAAATGTCCTTCAGTTCGCCTGGGTCTATGCCTGCACCTGTATCCCGGCACTCTGCGACAATTCGGTCCTCTTTCTCATCGTAACGCGTTGACAGGGAAATCTTTCCTTTTCCTTCAGGCAGCGCCTGCAGGGCATTTTGTATCACATTGATAAAGACCTGACCCAGGTTGGCAAAATTGCCGTCGATGGTGGGCAGGGATTCGTCATAAATCTTCTCGATTTCCACGTCCAGATATTTGTACTGGTTGAACAGGACGCGCAATGCATCGTCGATAAGGCGGTTGACGTCCACTGGCTCGACGTAATCCCTCGTCTGGCGGGACAGGCCGAGCAAGCTCCCAACGATGCCGCCGGCCCGCCTGATTTCCTTCAGGGCATATTGCAGATCGTCTTTTATCTCTGCCGTCTGTGCGTCTTTGATGCCGCCGTCGCTGAAAGAATCAAGGCTTGTCTGGATTAAACTTGATGCGCTGGTCAGGGGGTTGTTCAATTCGTGTGCCGTCCCCGCCACGAGTTGGCCTATGGCGGCAAGGCTTTCAGAGCGGATCAACTGCTGCTGGGTTTTTTCTTTTTCTTCCAGGGCCTGACGGAGATCCTGCGTCCGCTGCTGGATTTTCTCTTCCAGATCCCGGTTGAAGGTCTCAAGCTCTTCGTATATCTTCGCGTTTTCAATAGCTGTCACACTTTGATTGGCAATGGTAACCAGGAGTTCAAGATCTTCATGGACAAACAATTCACCCGACCTCTTCTGCCCCAGGATTATCATGCCCGTCAATTGATCCTTATAAATCATCGGCACAATCAGGGTGCACTGCAATGAATCAAACCATTCCAAAACAAGCTTTCGCTCCTTTGCATCTCTGAATTCACGTTCTGCAGCGGATTTGCTCAACGGGTCTTTATGCCTCCGGAAATAACCGGCAAGCGGCAGGCAGGAATGGGACAGAGTCAGACGCGCTTCCTCAGGCTGGCTGTTTTTGTGATTATTTTCATGAAGATGGAAAACACCCGTCTTTGCGTCGAAAAGGATAAGGCAGACGCGGGTCACCTGCAGCGCTTCGGAAATGGAATCGAGGATAAGGGTTTTAATTTGGGAAAACTTCATCAGGGATGCCATGTCGCCGCTGGTTTTTTTTAAAATCTGCCGGTAGTCGTATTTGCCCCGGAAAAAGAGACGATCGATAAAATGCTGCACCCATGCTTTCAGGGGATTAAATATTAAAACGATCATCAGGGCAAAAACAAAAGGCAGCACCAGAGAATGCTTATCGCCGAAACCCATGAACAGGGCATTAGATGTATAGATAATCAGAACATACAGGATGGTGAGAATGCCCGTTAAGGTAAAATAGATGCCCCCCTTTTTTAACACTGTACCGATATCGAGAAGATCGTATTTCAGGACGCCGAAGGCCAGAAACACGGCGGGGATAAAACTGAAGTTGCCCAGAGGATAGAATTCAAATCCGCTCACGGGAAGAACATTGAAAAGCAGCAGAAACGACGACAAACCCATGCCGCCCAGGATGTACTTGATGCGGTTTCTCTTATGATTGTCCTTTTCATCTTTCAAAGCAATGGTCAGGATTGTTAGACAATAGACAACCGAGAAGCCCACGGCAGCGGAAAAGATATGAAACGCGGGGCCCGCATGGGCGATGGTTCCAAAAAAGAAGTTCTGGTATCCATTGATGTATAAGGGTGTCGGAATGAAAAAAAGAAGGAAAATACTGGCGACGTAGGCGACCTTTTCCAGCCATCTCCTGCCTGCAATACCGAGGAAGGTGTGGATGAATTGAATGTAAATGGGGATAATGAAAACAAACAAAAAGTGAACGGCCCTGTCGATCCACAGAATTGCCGACATATCTCGTGTAACGGAAACGAGGGCCATGTCCATATTGATGATGCCGCCTAAAAAACATATGACGGCAAAGAGGATGTTTGCAGGATTTTTCCCGGCCCTCAGCATGGAAACCAGGGCAAGCGCAATCATGACAAAAAAGCCCATGACAGGCGGAAGGACATACAGAAACGAACCGTAAGAGGTATTCATAAGCGCTCTTTTTTTGACTTACAGAATTTCTCTTTTTACCGGGCAGAGGGTCCGACTGTCCGGCTTCGTTATCTATCAAATAAAAAGATTCTTTATTTCGGGGCGGTCATGTATCCCATGATCCGATAAACCAGTTTGGAGGCAAGGAAATCCGGAGCAACCAGCCCGGGAATGGGCGACAGTTCCACAACATCAAACCCGCGAATCCGGTGTTTCTTAGCCACCTCTCTGACGACGCTCAACAGGTTCCGCCAGGACATGCCGCCGGGCTCCGGCGTTCCCGTCGCCGGCATGATGGAAGGATCAAGGGCGTCCAGATCGATGGTGACATAGACATCTTTTGTCAGATATTTTGTCACCTTTTTGAGCCAGTCTGCTTCATGGACAAAATCAGCGGGAAATGAATTGATTTTATTTTTCTTGATGAAAGCAGCGTCTTCGGCGCTCATGCTCCGGATGCCCATCTGCGTCAACGGACAGAGTTCCCAGATTCTGCGGGCCGCACAGGCGTGGCTGTACGGGCTGCCCTGATAGGCGTCCCGCAGATCGGCATGGGCGTCAAACTGAAGAACGGAAATGTCCGGATATTTCTCTTTCATGGCCTGGACGACGCCGATGGTCACGCTGTGCTCGCCCCCCAGGACAACGGGTATCTTATTCCGGGCAAGAATCCTGGCAATGCGTCCGCGGATTCTCTTGGTCATCTTTTCGGGCCCGCGGCTGTCAGCCTCGACAGGTTCCTCCGTGTGAATGCCGCAGAGATAGGTTTCCTGCTGAAGCTCTTCGTCGTAAAGCTCCATATAGGAGGATGCATCGATAATGGCGGAAGGCCCGCGCCTCGTGCCGGACTGATAGGACGTGGTCAGGTCGTAGGGAATGGGAACGACAACAAACCTGGCTTTTTCTAAAGTTGCATTGGGCAGATCAGGGCCTCCATAATTCATTAAAAAACTCCTTTCCATGATTGATCAGGATTTATAATAGCACATCTCAAAGCGACCATTCGCGTAGTACAGATAGGAATAATGATCAACCCAGTCGCCGAGGGTTGCAAATGTTCTCGTTCTCCCGTCTATGACTGTTTCTCTCAACGCCGGCACATGACAATGGCCCAGAATGACGGCGTCAAAGCCCTCATGAAATTTATCCAGGGCGAATCGGTACATCTTTTCCACGAGAAGATCTTGAGATTCCCTCGATTGCGCCTTACTGAACTCCGTGCATTTTCGGGCAATGCCCCATAAAACCGGCAAGGGAAGCCATTCTTTCATCTGTCGAACCACGCCGCTGCGTAATATTTTCCTATAACGCTGATACGGTTTATTCGTTTGATCAACCGTATCGCCGTGAGAAACAAGGATGCGTTTTCCATCCAGATCAAGGGTCAGCCACTCTTCCGATGTGGTCAGCTTAAGGATATTTTGAAAATAATCTTCAAGAAAAAAATCGTGATTTCCCTCACAGAGGCACACATGGACGCCCCTTTCCTTTAAGGCAACCAGTCTATCAATAACGGGTTTGAATTCCGGATAAATGTTTCTCCCCCTGGAAAACCAGAACTCGAAAAAGTCGCCTACGATGTATAATTCATGCACATCCCGAATGCATGTGAGCGATAACCCCTTATCAGCGTTGATTGCCGGATTTCCGGAAATAACCGGTCCGCCGTTTACCAGGCCGTCGAGGAAACCAATCAGGTTGCGATAACCCTGATCATCCCCACTCTTTAAGTGGGCATCCGATAAAAATATAGCGGCCACTGGGCTGATCTTTCTTTAGATGTTATGCGGCTTCTTACGTCAATGACTGAATATCACGGCGATATTCATGAAACAACGTTGAACGTTGCCCCGGTACCTATCAGATTTACACCGGCCGGTCAAGAGAGGGCAAATAACGACGGTGGGCGACACGGGGCATCAGCTGTCGATCTATCGGAAAAAGCTTAGTTTTTTCTGATTGAACCAGAAGTCCTCGACCATTTCAAAATTGGCTTTGATGACCTCTTTCCCGATCAATATGTCGCCGTGACCGGGCAGGAGATATTCACAATCGATCCGGGCTATTTTTTTAATGCTCTCCTTGAGAAGCTCAAAATCTCCTCCCATCAAATCGGAACGGCCGATATTCCTGTTGAATATGAGATCGCCTGAAAAGAGCGCTTTGGCGGCAGGCCAGTATAGACAGACAGATCCCGGCGAATGCCCCGGCGTGACGATCACCTGAAACATCTGATCGCCGATGGCGAGTTCGCCGTCTCCCAGGAGAATATCCGGTTTATCAAAATAATGACCGCCATCGACGAATTCATACTCTTCATCATTCATGGCAAACAAGGTCGGCTTGTGGAACAATCCCCAAGCATCGACATGATCGGGATGTCCGTGGGTTGCCATGACAACATCAATATTATCCACGGTCATGTTGAGGTCGGCCAGCTCCGTTTCAACATGGGAAAACAGTTGTGCAAAGCCTGGATCGATAAGGATTTTCTTATTCCCATCGATGAAATAGGTATTGCAATTTTGCGGATAGGACTGCCAAATGAAGGCGTGCAACCCCTGAAATACTTCCATTTTAAAGACCTCTTCTTCTAAAAGCTGATCCCCAGCTTGATTTGCGGTTCGATGATTTTCCCCAGAGATTCAAAAGCCGTCCGCGACGGGGTATTTTGAAAAATGGACGGCAACGACTTCATCATCTCAAGTTTATCCGGTTTGTCGCCATTTTGCCGGTAGGCGGTTCCTTTTTGCGGCGGCGCGGACACCGTCGATAAATACAGTTTAAAATACCAAAGGTTAATACCGCTCCATCCCGTGTCCCTCTTTCCGTCAGCCGATGCCGGCAGATTTTCATCTAAATCCATGATCTCAGACAAATTAAAATGATGATCCATAAACTTGCTGTCGAATTCTTTTTTTTGAAAATTAAACTCCAAATCCTGTTTGGCTTTAAACGGCACCCACTCAAAGATCATATTTGAAGAAACCTGCGCGACCGGAAAGGCAAATATGAAAATAATGAGAGCTGCCGAAACCATGAGTGATTTTTCAATTGAATGTCCCATTTGTCAAATAATTACGGACTCGTGTTCTGAGGCAATTTAATCTTTTGATCAATCAACAGGGGATCGGTTCGTTTTATATTGTTGAGACTCAGTATGGCATTGGCGCTTATCTTATGCCGCCGGGCAATGATGTCGATCGTATCCCCTTTCTTAACCTTATAGGAAATATGCGTCTTCTTCCTTTTCTTTTCCGACAGATGCTTGCCTTTTACCTCTGAAGTCGGTTTTTCGGCTTCCTCCGTTTTTTCCTGTGCATCCATCTGACGGATTTTTAACAAACGCCCGGCATATAAGGGGTCTTTTAACTTCATGCCGTTTAATTTAAGCAGGGCGCTTATTGTCGTATGATGTTTGTAAGCGATTTTGCCCAGGCTGTCGCCTTCCCTGACCCGGTATTCGGCAACATCCGTGCCTTCCGAACGCTCTTTGTTTACTTTTGAACTTGTTTCGGACGGAGGAGTTTCGCCGTCCGGTTCTTCTTCAGCCTCCGTCAGCTTCAATTTGCGGCCGACATACAGGTTGTCGTTCAATTTCATCTTGTTGAGTTTCAAAAGTCTGCTGACTTCAATCTGATGAGCAAGGGCGATACCGATCAGGCTGTCGCCCTTTTTAACGACATGAACACGTTTCTCGACGGCAGCTTTCCCCGTCGTCTCCTGCGTTTGGGAAGACGGCTTGCCGGATTTCGTTTCCTGTATTTGAGTCTTATTGATTTTTATCAAACGACCGGCATATAAGGGATCTTTCAACTTCATGCCGTTTAATTTAAGCAGGGCGCTTATTGTCGTATGATGTTTGTGAGCGATTTTGCCAAGGCTGTCGCCCTCCCTGACCCGGTATTCGGCAAAATCCGTGTCTTTTGAACGCTCTTTCTTTACTTCGGAACTTGTTTCGGACGGCTGGGTATCGACGTCCGGTTCTTCTTCAACCTCCGTCAGCTTCAATTTGCGGCCGACATACAGGTTGTCGTTCAATTTCATCTTGTTGAGTTTCAAAAGTCTGCTGACTTTAATCTGATGAGCAAGGGCGATATTGATCAGGCTGTCGCCCTTTTTAACAATATGAACACGCTTCTCGACGGCAGCTTTTCCCGGCAGTTCCTGTTTTTCATCATCATCTGATACGGGAACGATATTATTTTCTTTCTTTTCCTTTACAAGTTCAACTACCGGCGTCGCTGTATGCGGCCGGGATAGAAATTCCACAATGGATTTGCTGATCGCCTGGGCCATAGCCATTTGGAATTTTTTATTTTTTAATAGTTTTTCCTCCACAGGATTCGATATATAAGCCGTTTCAACCAAAACAGAGGGGATATCGGGAAGCTTAAGGACGATGAAAGGCGCTTCCTGAACGGTATTGAATTTTAGATGGAATACATCATTGAGATGCTTAAGAACACCATAACCGAAGGTTTTCGATACATTAATGGTGTTTGTCTGAAACATGTTCAGTATGATGGGATCCGTTTCATCCGAATTTTCCCCGTTGGGCGACCCCCCGACGAGATCGGCGAGGTTCTCGTTTCTTGCCAGAATTTTTGCCGCCTCAGAACTGGCGCCGCCGACCGACAGACAATAGACGGAACTTCCCTTTGCATGTCTGCTCAAGGCGGCGTCTGCGTGAATACTGATAAATAAATCTGCGCCATATTCCCTGGCGATAGTCGTTCTTTTTTTAAACGATACGTAGTAATCCCCATTTCTCGTCATAAAGGCACGATACCCCTTTTTTTTGTTGAGGATATCGCGTATTTTTTTACCGATGCTCAAAACAACGTCTTTTTCCAGCGTTCCCCTTTTCCCGACCGCTCCGGGATCTTCACCGCCGTGACCGGGATCGATAACGATGATCTTGTCTTTCACCGATGTCTTGACCTGCTCCCGTTCCTGCATTTCCTGTTTTTTGATATCCGGCAATTCTATATCGATAACCAGCCGGTCGGGCTTGTCCTGAAATTTCTTCAATTTGAAAATATTTGTACTGACGTTAGCGGGAATCACTATTTCAACCCGGATATGGCTGTCGGGCAAAACCCCGATTTTGACGATGCAGGGATCCGGTTTCTTCACATTGATCTCTTCCGGGACATTGGAAGCAACCAATGTGTCTTTAAAAACAATCTCGATCGATTGATCCTTTTTTTCAATACTGTATTGCGGCTCTTCACTTGTGTCAAAAACGATTCGCGTATGATCCGGCGCCGCCCAGTACCTGACATTCATAATCTCAACAGCCGGATGCGCATAAGAAGGCAAAACAAACAAGGCGCATATCGCGATCAACGGATAAATCTTTCTGATTGTCTTGGCCATAAGAATTTCCTGATGAATATTTTGTAATTTACCAAATTTATCAGGCAGTTTCAACTAACATATATAATAAATATTGACAAGAATCGATCTTAATGACATTTACTTTCGACATTTTTCAAAGCGGTCCTTTTAAACGATATATGATGGGCGATTAGCTCAGATGGATAGAGCGCTGGTCTCCGGAACCAGAGGCCGTGGGTTCGAATCCCACATCGCCTACCATGGTTTGTCGGTCATGTTGAATCCTCCCTGAAATTCTATCGACGGCACAGGTTATCCACAGCATCAATCAGCATATTCTGCTTCCCTCAGCAGTCCATTCATTGATGATATATACTGCTCCTTGCTTAAAAGGGGTGTGCTGTTTTCTTTGATTTCCCGCGCTTTGGCCGCACCGTCGGCCAAAAGATCGATTACCGTCATGGCCATGATTTTTGCCGGAACGAGTACGGCCTGCTCATAGTCCCGGATAAGAAAATCATTGCCGTGGGTGATTCCCGATGTGCCGCCGGCATAGGAATGGATGGCCGGCATAATCTGACTGACGTCACCCATATCCGTTGAGCCTGCCATGTGGCCGTAGGATTGAATAATCGCACTTTCTCCCAACAGCAATACGGCGTTTTTATAATAGACGTCCTGCAGGATTTCGTTATTCATCATCGGCGAATAACCCGGAAGGGTCGTAATTCCGACCTTGCCGCCAACGGCCAACGCCCCCGCCCTGAGACAGCGATCTACTTTTCCGTTGGCCGACTGAATGGCGTTCATGGTCCTTCCCCTCACGTAGGTTTCCATCCGGACATCGGCAGGAACAATGTTTACGGTTTCCCCGCCCCTTGTAATGATGGGATGCACACGGATCGCATCCTGATCTCGGAAGGTTTCTCGCTGGCTGTTGATGGCATTTAAGGCAATCATGGCAGCGTTTAAGGCATTGATCCCCTGATGGGGCGAGGAGCCGGCATGGGCGCTTCTGCCGATGAACCGAACTTGTTTGGCCACCATGCCGTTGCTGGTTCCGCCGACAACAATCTTTTTGTCGCCGGGAATACTTAAGCTGTGCGTCATCATGGCCATGTCAATATCATCGAATTGGCCGAGTTTGATCAATTCCTGCTTTCCCGCAAGATAGGTTATTTTTCCTGATTTTCTCAGTTCATCGCGAAAGCCGATTTCAATGTACTCCTCGGCAGGTACGGCCATAAATACGATCCTGCCGCTGAGATAATCGGCAATGCGGGCCCCCAAAATTCCGATGGCCGAACCGATGAGCATCCCGATTTGGCCGTGATGACCGCAGGCATGGGCCGCACCGGTTTTGGGATCCGCCAGCGGATGATCGGGAACGATCAGCGAGTCGAGTTCACCAAGCACAGCCACCGTCGGGCCTTCACCGGTACAGGGTAAAACGGCTTTGACGCCCGTCAAGGCAAGACCGTCCCCATATGTCAATCCCAGGGCGGCGAATTTTTCTGCAACAAGACGGGCCGTCTTGACTTCGCGAAAACCGGTTTCCGGGTTTTCCCCGATATTTTTCGCCATTTCAATGATCTCGGAACTTCTTTTATCAATTTCGAGACACACCTTGGCTTTCAGTTCTTCCTTAGACGGCATAAAGGGGTAATGCCTTTCCTGTAAAGAGGGTTGCTTACCGGATAGGGCAGTCATTGGGTCTGCCTTCTATCTTTAATGTCGCTATACTCGCGTGTACATCCTGCATGGCTTTTGTGTTATCTACGGGTCTTTCATATCTACGTTTTTACCTAATATACGATCAAACATCCTGAGATCGGCGCCTTGCACATATTGCCCGTTGATCCAAAAGATCGGCGTACTGTTTACTCCAAATTCCTTTGCGATTTTTTGTTGTTCGGAAAACCGTGCATTGGCCTTTTCGGAAAATTTTTTTTGTCTCAAATCTATTTTGTCAAGGCCGCCGCTTAAGACCTCTTTATATGCTTTCACTGTATCGTCGGCATTAAAAACATATTTCGCTTTTGCCTCCGCCTGAGGATGCAGACTGGCCAGCGGCAGAAGAAAAACATATTTTGTGATGTCGCTTCTCATATTGAAATAATTGAAGGCACTTCTGCAGTGAGGACAATCAGGGTCGGTAAACTCGATCACCTGATGTTTGCCGGATCCGATTTTGATGGCTTTTTCTATGGGAATGGCCTTGCCTTTCTCGGTCTGTCTTGCGATTATCCTTTCCCTGGTAAGATTCGTTCCCTTTTGAATCATGTTTCCGGCAATAAGGATGTCCTTTTCCGGATAATAATAGGCAATTCTGTCTCCGGAGATGATTTCATATACACCTTCTACAGGCGATAATTCTGCCGAATCGACGGTAACGTTGGGATAAGCTGCTTTGAATTTTTTTACCATCTCCTCATTTGATAAAATCGACGCGGTAAGACTATATGAAAGGAAAAAGATGGTCAGGGAAAAAACCCATGATGAAACGAAAAGTATTTTTCTCACCTGATGTCTCCAATGCTTAAGAATTAAGGGACAATGCCTTCTTGTGTCCCATTGCAAATACCCTTGCTCTAAACGATAAACAGGCGATGCCATTTATACCGCGACATTATTATAAGAATTGGCGTATTGAATCAATGTTTTTATTGAAGAAAGGCAAGTTCATTTGACGGTCTCCCTTAAAAAAAATTGTAAGATAAAATCCTTGATTTATATGAACGGATGGTATAGATAGGGCGACTTCAACAAACTACATATGACTCCTTGTTCGAATCATGGGTTCGGACTTCAGAGCCGAAAGGAGGTTTTACATTGAGAAGGTACGAAACAATTCTCATTGCCGATGCCAATTTGGTCAACGATGAGCTCATCGGTCTGATTGAGCGCTACAAGGCGATCATCTCGGGATTAAAGGGCATCATCGTAAAGATTGAGGAATGGGGCAAAAGAAAGCTTGCCTATGAAATCAAGAAGCAGTCACGGGGCAGTTATATTCTCATTGATTATGCCGGTGAAAGCGACGTCGTCGACGAGCTTGAGCGCAATCTCAAAATCGACGATAAAATCTTGAAATTTCTGACCGTCAAAAAAAGCGACAGTGTTGACATTGAAGGGATTGAAAAAGAAATCGCTTCGACCAAGAAAGTTGAAAAAACTCAAGAAACCCTGTCCATATCTCAGGATACCGTCATAGTCCCTGATCAAGCAATTGCAGACAATACCCTCTTGGAAGATCCGGCGCAGGGTGCGAACGAAACAAGCATTCAACCGGAATCTTTGCAGCAAAATGAGGATGGGAAGGGGGATAACGCATAACATGGCAGCACCCACAAGGAATTCAAGACCGCCGAGACCGCAAAAGAAATTTTTCCACAGAAAAAAATTCTGCAGATTCTGTACGGATTCGGAATTAAAGATAGATTACAAAAACCCGCAGGCGTTAAAGGATTTTACAACCGAACGGGGTAAAATCATGCCGAGACGAATCACGGGGAACTGCGCCAAACACCAAAGGGAACTTACCGTCGCCATTAAAAGGGCGCGGGCTATCGCTCTTTTGCCATTCGTTGTATCGGACAACTGAGCGATTTTAATGCGCCTGATTGCGGGATCACATCCTTAAACCCTAAACCATTTCATCGCGTCGGCAGGTTCAGACCTTGAAAAATAAATGGGAATTTTCTTATGATGTGAACCTTTTCAGGGGTGTCCTTGTTCTTTTATTGCTCTTTACCATAGCCGTGTTTATTCCAATTGCGGGATCGATATTGTTGCTGTTCACCCCCTTGCCGGTTCTTTACTATGGCATAAAAATCGGCAGGATGAAGGGAATCGCCGTAACGGTTGTCGCCCTGTCCCTGATGACCGCCATCGTCATTGTCCTGGGCATCAAGGTTAATATCCTTGTGCTGTATCTTTTCAGCGCTTTGGGTTTGATCCTCTCTGAAGCTCTGAGGCGGGGATACGCCATTGAGAAGATTATATTATATCCTGCGGTCATATTATCTCTCACGAGTCTCGTGATATTGTTATATGAAGGACAGCAATCGGCAAAACAGCCTCTGGAACTCATAGAATTTTACGTAGCAGGACACATTCATGAAACCATCAGCATCTACAAAAACTGGGGCCTGCCTCCGGAGCAGATAAACCTCATAAGGGACAATGCCGGCAGAATTGCTCACTTTTTTACGAGGATTTATCCTGCCCTCATACTGGTTGCCATTTCCTTTACGGCTTGGCTCAATGTATTGACGGCAAGGTATTTGTTTGAAAAAGGAGCTGTCCCTTATCCGTCATTGGGCGATCTCGCATGCTGGAAAGCACCGGAGGCAACGGTCTGGTTCCTGATTGCCGGGGGACTGATTGCTTTCGCCGCGCCGGGAGATTATGTATTCATCGGTTTAAATCTGTTGATTATCTGTTCCTTTTTATACTTGATGCAGGGACTGTCCATCATCAGTTTTTTGTTTAAAAGAAAAAAAGTCCCCCCTGTGCTGAGAATCGTGTTGTATTTTTTGATTTTTGCCCAACAGTATATCTTATTGATCGTCATCGCCATCGGTCTTTTTGACTTGTGGGTTAATTTCCGAAAATACATCAAGCCTATAAATGACGCCGCCGTATCATAGTGCAACGCTTAAATTTAAAAACTGGAGGATATCTCATGAATGTTATTTTAGTCGACAACATCGCCTCTCTGGGAAAAGCCGGAGACAGGGTTAAGGTGTCGGATGGTTATGCCAGAAACTTTTTGATACCGAAAGGCCTTGCTGTGGAAGCGACGAGCAACAACGCCAAGGTCATAGAACACAAGAAAAATTCTATTCTGCAAAAAAATGCCAAGGAAAAGAAAAAAGCTGAGGCAGTCAAGGAACAGCTTGCCGGAATGATCTGCACGATAGAAAGACGCGTCGGAGAGCAGGGAAAATTGTTCGGCTCCGTCAACACCAAGGATATTGAAACGGCATTGCAAAAACAGGGCGTGGAAATCGACAGGAAACACATCGTCATGGATGATGTTATTAAAGCGCTTGGCGAATATCCCATAAAGATTAAGCTGCATTCGGGCGTCGACGTTGAAGTGACGGTGGCCGTCGTTGCCGAGGCTTAACTGAAATGACCACTTGAGGGTTTATCCGATGGCAGATGTCGATACCTCCCTGCATAAAGTGCCGCCCCAGAACATTGAGGCTGAGTTGTCCATTCTTGGGGGCATCCTGCTTGACAACCAGGCATTGAATCATGTGCTGGAAATTCTTACCGCCGCCGACTTTTATGTCGAGGCCCATCGAAAGATTTTTTCCGCCATCGTGGATCTGTCGAATCGAAGCGAACCGTGCGATCTGATCACCTTAAGCAACATTCTCAAGGACAAAAAACAACTGGACGCCATCGGCGGTATGGCCTATCTGGCATCCCTCGTCGATAATGTCCCGTCAGCAGCCAATGTCGCTCATTATTGCAAAATCGTTAAAGAGAAATCTATCCTGCGCAGTCTGATTGCAACGGCAACGGATATCCAGAACAAGAGCTATAATATCGGGTCTGATGTCGAAACGATCCTGGATCAGGCGGAAAACGCCATCTTCGAGATATCGGAAAACAAAATACGGCCGGCCTTTTCGCCCTTCAAAACCATCATCAAGGACAGCATCCAGACAATAGAAAAACTCTATGAACGAAAAGCCCTTGTAACGGGCGTACCGACGGGTTTTGGAAAATTGGATGATATTACATCGGGCCTTCAGAAATCCGATCTTATCATCGTGGCCGGCCGGCCCAGTATGGGCAAGACGGCTTTCGCCCTCGACATTGCCCGATACGCCGCTTTGGATGAAGCGATTCCCGTTGCCGTCTTCTCCCTTGAAATGTCCAAGGAACAGCTGGCCATCCGGATGCTTTCGTCGGAAGCAAAAGTGGATTCGCAAAGGATCAGACGGGGTTTTTTGGGGGAGACGGATTGGCCGAAGTTGATTGACGCAGCCAACAAGCTGTCCGAATCGCTTCTTTTTATCGACGACACGCCGGCAATCAGTGTTCTGGAAATGAAGGCAAAGGCCCGGCGTCTGACATCCGAGGTCGGCCTGGGGCTCATTATCATTGATTATCTGCAGTTGATGCGGGGGGCCTCCTACAGGGACTCCCGGGAACAGGAAATATCGGAAATCAGTCGATCCCTCAAAGCCCTTGCCAAGGAGTTGAACGTCCCTGTCATCGCCCTGTCGCAGCTCAACAGAAAGGTTGAGGACAGAACCAACCGCAGACCCCAGATGGCCGATCTGCGGGAATCGGGCGCCATCGAACAGGATGCCGACGTTATTGCCTTTATATACCGGGATGAAGTTTATAATAAATCGGATGACAATCCGGAAAAAGGCATCGCGGAAATCATCATTGGAAAACAGAGAAACGGCCCCATAGGCACGGTCAAACTTGCCTTTCTGGAAAAATACACCTCCTTTGAAAATCTCGCCCCGTCGGACTCACTGCATTAGCTGTCGCGTGCGTCCAACTCCGGTCCTAAATAAGGTATGGCAATGCGCAATTTTTTCAGGGCCTGCTTCTCGATTTGTCTTGCCCTTTCCCGCGTGATATTATAGCGGTTGCCGATCTCCTGCAGCGTCTCGGGATTATCGGCCATAATCCTGTTCTTAACAATGTAATCTTCCTTTTCGTTGAGCGTCACCAGGGCTCCGGCAATGTTTCTTTTCACCAGATCCATTTCCTGTTTTTTGATCAGCGCCGCTTCCTGATCTTCGCCGTCATAAGTCAAATAGTCGATATGGGTGGCATCGCTCTCATCATTGATGAACGAATCAAGGGAGAGATCGCGATGGGTCATGCGAATATCCATATCTTCAATTTCCTGCTCCTTAACGCCGAGAGAATCGGCAATCTCCTTAAATTCAGGGTTTTTCTGGGAAATGGCTTCCAGTTTCTTTTTCGCCTGAGACAGTTTGAAAAACAGCTTTCGCTGGACCTGGGTCGTGCCGATTTTAACAAGACTCCATGATTTAATAATAAAATTCTGCATATACGCCCTGATCCACCAGACGGCGTAAGAAATCAACCGGTAGCCCTTGTAGGGATCGAATTTCTTGACGGCGTGCATGAGCCCGATGTTGCCTTCCTGAATGAGATCGGCAATCTTGATGCCGTAGTTCCTGTACTCGTGAGCGATCTTCACGACGAATCGCAAATTGGAAACGACCAACTTCTCCGCCGCCTCCATATCGTTATACTTTTTCAAACGGACGGCCAGCCTGAATTCCTCCTCCGCCGTCAGGATCGGAAACTGATTGATCTGGGATATATATATGTCAATTGTACTGGTAACTGCGGGAACTTCCAACGACCTTCCTCCATTTATTAAGTAATATCATGATGTTGACAGATAATATGTGTTTTACTGCCAATAGTCAAGTTTTTTATGATCAAATAATCGTCACGCCAATGTCGCCGCATCATCTTGACATGCCTGTGGCGCATCATTAATTTACGTCCAAGGTTCAAGCATTACTTAAAAAATACCCTTCACGAGGTGACGATATGCGATTTGATAAATTTACGCTTAAAGTACAGGAAGCGCTTCAGGACGCCCAGAACCTGGCGAATCAACTGGGCCATCAGGCCATCGATGCCGAGCATTTGCTGGCGGCATTTCTGAATCAACCGGATGGCGTCGTAAGCGAAATCATAAAAAAAATGTCCGTCGACCCTGCATCGATCGAAGGAGAACTCAAGAAATACCTGGAACGGCAGCCCAAGGTACAGGGCACAGGGGCAGGACAGGCTTACATAACTCCGCGGCTGAATAAAATTATGGACGCAGCCCTGACAGAAGCGGCGCGTCTTACGGATGAATACGTCAGTGCGGAACATATCCTCATTGCCGTAGCCGAAGAAAAAGAGGGGCAAGCGGGAAAAATTCTTCGGAATGCAGGCATAACAAAGGACCAAATATTTAAGGTTCTCGTGGAGATCCGGGGAAATCAGCGGATTACCGACCCCAATCCCGAAGAGAAATATCAGGCCCTGAAGCGCTACGCGAAAGACTTCAATGAACTGGCCCGCAAAGGGTCTTTTGACCCGGTTATCGGCAGGGATGAGGAGATCAGAAGAATCATGCAAGTTCTTTCACGCAGGACAAAGAATAATCCTGTCCTCATCGGCGAGCCGGGGGTGGGAAAAACAGCCATCGTTGAAGGCCTTGCCCAGCGAATCGTCAATGGCGATGTTCCGGAAAACCTGAAAGACAAAACGGTCCTCGGCCTCGATATCGGGGCGCTCGTCGCCGGTGCAAAATACCGCGGCGAATTTGAGGAACGTCTAAAAGCCGTGTTGAAGGAGGTAACCGGCGCTCAGGGGGAATTCATCCTCTTTATCGATGAAATCCATACGGTCGTGGGCGCAGGCGCTGCTGAAGGGTCCATGGATGCCTCCAATATGTTGAAGCCGGCCCTCGCCCGAGGAGAACTGCGCTGCGTCGGTGCGACAACCTTAAATGAATACCGCAAACATATCGAGAAAGACCCGGCCCTTGAACGCCGCTTCCAGCCAATCTTTGTCAAGGAACCGACGGTGGAGGACACCATTGCCATCCTGAGGGGTCTCAAAGAGCGATATGAAGTGCATCATGGCGTGAGGATCAAGGATGCGGCCATTATTGCCGCCGCTACTCTGTCCAACCGGTATATCAACGACCGTTTTCTGCCGGATAAAGCCGTTGACTTGATCGATGAATCCGCTTCACGCCTGAGGATTGAACTGGACAGCCTTCCGGCGGAAATCGATGTCGTCAGCCGGAAGATCATCCAGCTTGAGATTGAGCGGCAATCCTTAACCAACGAAACGGACAAGACATCCGTGGAAAGACGCCAGAAAATCGACAATGAACTGGCCGAACTCAAATCGTCTATGGAGGAGATGAAGCGGCACTGGCAGAGCGAAAAGGATGCCATCAAGCAGATACAGGCCATCAAGGCAAAGATAGAAGAATTTAAAACGGAAGAGGCGTCCGCCCAGCGGGAAGGCAATCTGGCAAGGGCGGCAGAGATCCGTTACGGCAAACTCGTCGAACTGAATAAGGAACTGGAACGGGAAAATGACAAGCTTGCGGAAATTCAAGATACGGAAAAAATGCTGAAGGAAGAAGTGGACGCGGAAGACGTCGCCGAGGTCGTAGCCAACTGGACGGGCATCCCCGTCAGCCGCATGCTGGAAAGCGACATCCAGAAGCTCATTCACATGGAAGAGCGTCTCAAACTTCGCGTCGTCGGTCAGGACGAGGGCATCTCCGCCGTCTCCAGCGCCCTGCGCCGCGCCCGCTCCGGGTTGCAGGACCCGAACCGCCCCATCGGCTCCTTTATTTTCCTGGGCCCGACAGGCGTGGGAAAGACCGAGTTGGCCCGGGCTCTGGCTGAATTCATGTTCGACAATGAGCAGGCCATGATCCGCATCGACATGTCCGAATTCATGGAAAAGCACTCCGTCGCAAGACTGATCGGCGCCCCTCCCGGCTACGTCGGCTACGATGAAGGCGGATTTCTGACGGAGGCTGTCAGGAGAAGGCCATATTCGGTATTGCTGTTCGATGAGATTGAAAAGGCCCATCCCGATGTCTTCAACATCCTGCTGCAGATCCTCGATGACGGCCGGTTGACGGACGGACATGGCCGTACGGTGGACTTTAAAAACACCATCGTCATCATGACGTCCAACATCGGCGGGCAATGGATTCAGGATATGTCCATCCCGGAAGAGGAAAAACGCGTCCGGACGATGGAAGCCCTGCGCAGTACATTCAAGCCGGAATTTTTAAACAGGGTGGACGATATGATTACCTTCCGGTCTCTGAGCGTTGCCGATATCGATAAAATCATCGACATCCAGATCGGACTCCTCCAGAAGCGGTTGCAGGAGCGAAAGCTGACCCTTGAATTGACACCAAAGGCAAAAAAATATATATCCGGTATCGGATATAGCCCGGTCTATGGCGCCAGGCCGCTAAAACGCGCCCTGCAAAAGCTGATCGTCGACAAGCTGGCCATGGAGATTCTTGAAGGCGCCTTCCGGGAAGGCAATCATGTGATTGTTGATGCGACAAAAGATGGAGACGTGGTGCTCAAAAGCAAATAACAGGTAAATGATCAATGCACGGACGGCGGCCGACATAAAGACAACCATCGGCCGCTTCCGTAAATTCAGGAGGTAGGCATGGCTGAAGAAGAAAAAAAAGGAAAAGGATTTGTCGTTAAAGACAGGCGCATCTTTGATGATTCCGGAGAAGTCCGCGGGGAAACGCCAACGGACAGCCAGGAACCGCCCGGAGAAATGAAAGAGAAACGTCAGGTTTTCACAAAGGGAGAGCCTCGCGAAAAAGAGCGGGTTGAAGAACCGGCCCATGACGGCAACTATCCCCCCGTCAATTTTGCCAATTTTGTTCTTTCTCTAAGCACGACGGCCATGTATCATTTCGGCGATTTCCCCGATCCGGAATCCAACAAGGCCGAAATCAACCTGCCGGCGGCAAAGCAGACCATCGACATCATTGGAATGATCAAAGAAAAAACCGCCGGCAATCTTGACGACAACGAGAAAAATCTTATTGAAGGCATCCTCTATGAACTCAGACTGCGTTATGTAAAAGAAACAAAGAAATGATCACAGCATTATCACCGGCGAAGGTCAATCTTTACTTACGCGTCCTGCGGAAAAGGCCGGATGGTTATCACGACATATTAACCTTGATGCAGAGGATCAGTCTGTCCGATGAGATGCTTTTTTCCCCGCATCATCAGGATGTCGTCATTCAATGCCCTGACGGCAACCTGCCGGAAAACGAAGAAAATATTGTCTACCGGGCGGCAAGACTCATTCTCACCCAGGCCGGCTGCCGTCAAGGCATCCAGATTACCATAAAGAAAAGCATTCCCCTCGCCGCCGGTCTCGGCGGCGGCAGCTCCAATGCCGCTACAGCCCTCATGACGATCAACGAAATGCTCGATCTGGGCTGTTCCCCGGATGATTTGATGGCTATGGGGTCAAAACTGGGGGCGGATGTCCCTTTTTTTGTCTTGAAAAAAACAGCCTGGGCAACAGGTATTGGAACGCAACTTACATACGCAGAAAATATCCCTCCGCTATGGTTTGTCCTGATAAATCCGGGCTTCCCCGTATCGACAAAAATGGTTTATGAAAACCTCAATTTAAGATTGACAAAAGAACCAATAAATTATAGCATCCCACGACTTTCGGATGTCCCTGAGTTGCTGTCGGGGCTTAATAATGATTTGGAAAGGGTGACTCTCAATTTCTATCCCGTTTTACGGCAGATAAAAAAGCTTCTGATCGATCATGGCGCCAGCGGTTCCCTGATGTCCGGCAGCGGACCGACCGTTTTTGGGATATTTGAAGAGGAAGAAACAGCAATAACGGCACAAAAAGCAATCATGGCTATGGGAAAATGGTCCGTATATCGGTCATTCTCTATTTGATTACATTGCACAGGTCATCATCTTCCGGTTTCTTCCCAAAAATAATTCTTCGATTGAGAATGGGGCGTCGTCAAGCGGTAAGACACAAGATTTTGGTTCTTGCACCCGGAGGTTCGAATCCTCCCGCCCCAGCCATTTATTGAGATTGAATTTGTGCTTGAAGGGTCCAAATGCTCGAGCGTATAAGAATATTTACAGGAAACTCGAATCCGCAACTTGCCAAGAGGATTTGCGGAGATCTCGGCGTTCCCGTAGGAAACGCAAATGTAACAACATTCAGTGACGGAGAGACACGGGTGGAAATCAATGAAAATGTCCGCGGCATGGATGTCTTCATCATTCAATCCACATGTACGCCCGTCAATGTTACCTGCATGGAACTGCTCATTATGATCGACGCCATGAAAAGGGCGTCAGCCGATCGCATTACGGCCGTGATTCCTTATTATGGTTACGCCAGGCAAGACCGGAAAGTGGCGCCGAGGGCGCCCATATCCGCAAAACTGATTGCCGATCTGATTACGGCCGCCGGCGCCAACCGTGTCCTTTCCATGGATCTGCATGCCGGTCAGATTCAGGGCTTTTTCAATATCCCCGTCGATAATCTTTTTGCTACGCCCATATTGCTCGACTACATCAAAAAAAACTATCACGACGACTTCGTGATTATTTCTCCCGATACGGGCGGGGTGGAAAGGGCAAGGGCTTTTGCCAAGCGCCTCGATGCATCCATCGCTATCATCGATAAAAGAAGAGAAGGCCCAAATGAATCTGAAATTATGAATATTATCGGCAATGTTAGGGGTAAGCGCGTCATCATCCTCGACGACATGATCGATACGGCGGGCACTGTTGTTCAGGCGGCTTCCGCATTAAAGAAAGAGGGGGCCACGGAAATTTTTGCCTGCTGCACACATCCGGTTCTTTCCGGGCCCGCCATAGACAGAATTAAAGAATCCGACATCAAGGAATTGATTGTAACGGATACCATTCCCCTGCGCGATGAAGCAAAATCGTGCGGACGAATCAAAACCCTTTCAGTCGCCGGATTATTGAGCGAGGCTGTAAGACGAATATATTACAACGATTCGATAAGTTCACTTTTTATTTAGGAGGAGTCAATGGAAACAAACATTTTAAATGCCATTACCCGTGAAACATCAGGGAAAGGGCCGGCAAGGAGATTGCGACAAAAAGGGTTGATTCCTGCCGTATTTTATGGACCCAAGGCCGAGTCCATCCCCATAACGATTCAATCGTCTGATTTTTTAAAGATCATTCGGGACGGCGAGGAGAATAAATTTATTAAACTGATCATTGACAATAAAGGTCAAAAGTTAGAGAAACTATCCATGATCAAGGAATTTCAGATCGAGCCCATCGATCGGAAAATGCTGCATGCGGATTTTTATGAAATCAGCATGGACCACAAGTTGACGATGGATGTTCCCGTTCACTTTAAGGGACAGCCGGTCGGCGTTGAAGACGGCGGCGAGTTGATGCACTTGAGGCGCGAAATAAGAATATCCTGTCTTCCCGGCGATCTTCCTGAATTCATCGAAGTCGATGTCAGTCAGCTTAAGATCGGCGATTCCATAAAGATACAAGATATCTCTTTCGGGGAACATATCACCGTCATGGATCACACTGATACGGCCATCGCATCCGTTGCGGCAACCAGGGTAACCGCTGAACCGGCGGCTGAAGGAGAGGCCGCTGCCGAACAACCTGAGGTGATCGGCAAGAAGGATGCAGAGAAGGAAGATTAATTCATCTTTCGCCTTATGGAGGTGTTAGAGCAGCTTCGATACCATTGCATACAGGAGGGTTCCGATGAAATTCGTCGTCGGATTAGGAAATCCGGGTGTCCGGTACCGGTTTACGAGACACAACATTGGATTTCTCGTCCTGGACCAACTGGCGGAAAAATACGATATCGGTTTGAGCACAAAAAAGCTTGGCTCTTATGTAGGAAAAGGAAAAATCGGCGATCATGCCGTATTGCTTGCCCAGCCGCAGGATTTTATGAATTTGAGCGGCATTTCGGTAAGAAAGCTCTTTGACTTTTTTAAAATAACGAATATTGAAGATGTGATAGTCGTACATGACGACCTGGACTTGCCTTTCAATTCCTTAAGATTAAAGGCAGGCGGGGGCCATGGGGGACATAAAGGATTAATATCCATCATCAGCAATCTTGGCGGCGAGGCTTTTGTCAGAGTCAGAGTAGGCATCGGAAAGCCTGCCGGCAAGTCGATGGTTGAAGGGTATGTCCTGTCGTCTTTTTCTGAAAGCGAAGTGCAGATGCTTCCCGATATCGTCGGCTGTGCGGTGGATGCGGTCGGGGAAATCATCTCATCGGACATTCAGACGGCTATGAACATGTACAATGTAAAAAAAATAAATAATTTTAATGAGGAGGTTTAATGATGAGTAAAGATAAACGCAGTTTATTTAGTTATCTATGGACCATCGGCGCCATGCTGCTTTTAATGACGCCCATGGCATTCGCGGGCGAGGCAAATATCAAGTTGCCTGATTTGACCCAGATTACCTTTCTAGGCGGCTCGCTTAGAGGGTTGACTATCCTTAACGTTGGGTTGGTGATCTGCCTGATCGGTATGGCCTTCGGCATTCTTCAGTACATTCAGACAAAGAACCTGCCGGCTCACCAGGCCATGCTCGCTGTATCGGCAACCATATGGGAAACCTGTAAAACCTATCTTTTTCAGCAGGGAAAATTCCTTGCGGTCCTGTGGGCATTGATCGCCGTCTGTATCATTTATTACTTCGGCTTTCTTGAGGGGATGGGTGCGGGATCGGTAATCATTATTCTTATTGCGTCGATCGTCGGCATCCTGGGTTCTTACACCGTGGCCTGGTTCGGCATCCGCATCAACACCGTCGCAAATTCCCGTGCTGCTTTTTCGTCCATGAGCGGCAATCCCTTAAACATCGTCAATATCTGTCTGAGATCCGGCATGAGCGTCGGTCTTCTGCTGGTCAGTATTGAACTTCTGGTCATGATCATCATCCTGGCCTATATTCCCAAGGAACTGGCTGGCGCCTGCTTCATCGGTTTTGCCATCGGCGAATCTTTGGGCGCATCGGCCCTGCGTATCTGCGGCGGTATTTTCACCAAGATCGCCGACATCGGCTCCGACCTGATGAAAATCGTTTTCCACCTTCCCGAAGATGATCCTAAAAACCCCGGCGTTATCGCCGACTGTACGGGCGACAACGCGGGCGACAGCGTCGGTCCTTCTGCAGACGGTTTTGAAACCTACGGCGTCACCGGCGTTGCCCTGATCACGTTTCTGGCCCTCGCCCTGGCATCCACTCCGGAAATGGGCGGCAGGCTGATCATCTGGATCTTCGCTATGAGAATCCTCATGATCCTGACGTCACTTTTATCCTACTTTATCAACGACGGCATCAGCAAATCGGTTTTTGCAGGCAAAAAGGAATTTAACTTTGAACATCCCTTGACCAATCTGGTGTGGATCACGTCGATTGTCTCCATCGCCGTCACCTTCATCGCCAGTTATTTTCTGCTGGGCGAGCTGGGCGATCAATTGGCAAACCTGTGGTGGGCCCTGGCTACCATTATCAGCTGTGGAACCATTGCCGGCGCCTTGATCCCGGAATTCACCAAAATATTCACCAGCACTTCGTCGCGTCATTGCGAGGAAGTCGTCAATGCGTCCCGTCAGGGCGGTGCATCGCTGAACATTCTTTCCGGTCTGGTTGCCGGTAACTTCTCCGGTTTCTGGCTCGGCCTGGTCATCCTGTTCCTGATGTTCGTCGCCTATCTGGTGTCGAAAAACGCCTCGATCCTGGCGATCATGCCGCCTGCGTTCGTGTTTGCGGCGCCGGTGTTTGCCTTCGGTCTCGTGGCTTTCGGTTTTCTCGGCATGGGCCCGGTTACAATCGCAGTCGACAGTTTTGGACCGGTTTCGGACAATGCCCAGTCCATTTATGAGCTTTCCCTCATCGAATCGCGCCCCGACGTCAAAGATATCGTGAAGAAGGAATACGGCGTTGATCCTGATTTCGAGCTGGCCAAACATTATCTGGAATCGGCAGACGGAGCGGGCAACACCTTTAAAGCGACTGCCAAACCGGTGTTGATCGGCACGGCTGTCGTCGGCGCCACGACCCTGATGTTCGGCATCATCATCTTGCTCGAAGGTCTCTTCGGCAATGTCATTGCCCAACTTTCTCTGGTTCAGCCGGAGGTCATCCTGGGCCTCCTGATGGGCGGCGCGGTCATTTACTGGTTTTCAGGCGCCTCGATTCAGGCTGTCGTCACCGGCTCTTATCAGGCCGTCGTTTTCATTAAAAAGAACATTAAGCTGGACAAGCAGGAAGCATCCATTGAAGACAGCAAGGAAGTTGTCAAGATCTGCACGCAGTACGCCCAAAAGGGCATGATCAACATCTTCATCGTTATCTTCTTTATGACCCTGTCGCTGGCTTTATTCAATCCCTACTTCTTCATCGGCTACCTGATCGGTATCGCCTTCTTCGGTCTGTACCAGGCGATCTTCATGGCCAACGCGGGCGGATGCTGGGATAACGGCAAAAAGATCGTTGAAGTCGATCTGAAGATGAAAAACACGCCGCTCCACGAAGCGAGCGTCGTGGGCGACACCGTCGGCGACCCCTTCAAGGATACCTCATCCGTGTCTTTGAACCCGGTCATTAAATTTACCACCCTCTTCGGCGTGCTGGCGGTGGAAATTGCGGTCACCATGACCAATGTCAATTTGAAGTATGCGCTGTCCGCTATCTTCTTTGCCATCGCCCTGGTGTTCATCTACCGTTCATTCTACGGCATGCGGATTTCCAGCGAGAAACTGGACGGCTAAGACAATATAACAACCGTAATTTTCAAAACAAAAAGCGCTCCACTTGTGGGGCGCTTTTTTATGGCCCTATACAGCCTTCCAGGGCTGCATGAAAAGCTTGATCTTCAAAGGCGATCTGTGCAAAATGGCTGCTAATTAATCACCCGGAGGAATGTCTGCCCATGCAAAGCGACATCCATATCGGCATCGACCTGGGGGGCAGTAAAATAGAGATTGTCGCCCTCGACCCGGAAGGCGCCGAGCTTTATCGGCAACGCATGGCAACGCCGGCAGGCCGTTATGAGGCAACGCTTGATGCCATAAAGTTTCTTGTTGATCAAACAGAACAGTCTCTCGGATGCTGCGGAACGATCGGCATCGGCACGCCCGGCGCTGTGTCCAAAAGGACAGGATTTCTCAAAAACTCCAATTCAACCTGTCTTAACGGCCGCCCCTTGCGGGACGACCTTGAATATCGTCTCGGTCGCCCCATACGTTTTGCCAACGACGCAGACTGCTTCGCTCTTTCCGAAGCCACCGGCGGCGCCGGCGAATCTGCATCAACCGTCTTCGGCGTCATTTTGGGAACCGGCGTTGGCGGCGGCATTGCAGTGGAAGGCGGTTTATTGAAAGGACCAAATGGTATTGCCGGCGAGTGGGGGCACAATCCCCTGCCCTGGCCCCGGGAGAATGAAATCCCCGGCCCCGAATGTTACTGCGGTAAAAGAGGCTGCATAGAGACGTTCATATCCGGACCGGGTTTATCTGCAACTTATGCCCGGTTATCCGGCCATGCGAAAGATGCGCGCAAGATAGCCGAATTGGCGGAAAACGGCGATGAAATAAGCGAAGCATGTTTTCGCCTTTACGAAAATCGTCTGGCCCGCGCCCTTTCACACGTCATTAATATCCTCGATCCTGAAGTTATCGTTTTGGGCGGAGGTCTGTCAAATTGCCGGCGACTTTATCATCATGTACCCCAAATATGGGGGCAATACATTTTTTCAGATTCTGTGGAGACGAGACTCTTGCCGCCGAAGTATGGCGATTCAAGCGGCGTCAGAGGGGCAGCCCTGTTATGGATGTCATCTGAATGAGCCACTACTGCCGTTACTGCATCTTTAGGGGCAGGAGAGCATATTCCCCCGTATGTTTCCGCCTTACAAACATCGACGGGATTAAGTTTTTTTAAAACAAAATGCTTGATATTTCCTTAATAAAGTTATAGTTTCAACGCCTATTTCGGCCCTGCAACCGATGCCAAAGATCTGCCTGATTGGCTTCAGGTTTCAGGTTTCCTTTTTGAATTATGTAAGTAATGCACAACAATATCAGCTATTTTAAGGAGAGTTATGGGAAGTGTCGTAAAGAAACGCAGAAAGAAAATCAGCAAGCATAAGTACAGCAAACGTCTCAAGGCACAGCGCCACAAGAGAAAGTAACCTGAAACCGGCAATAATCCGTCGCAATCGATTTAAAGACATCCTTTAAAAAAAATCGGCCCGTTAATATTTTTAAAACGGACTGACTTATTCGTCTGCAATTGAGGTGTTCGGTGATTATTTTTGTCCTGAAGCCGTTTGCCGGTGAGCTATTATTTGCCGAATCCGATTAGCAGTAGTCTGACTCCTACTTAATAAAAAAGGGGCCTCAAAATAAAAAAGAGGCCCCTTTTGCTGTTTATTATTGATACATCTCTAATGACCGTGGCCATGCCCGGCGCCGGGTTTTTCCTCGCCAAACACCTCCAGCGTGCCGTTTTCTTCCATCTCGCGCAACCATTTCGGGTGCTGCTTCTTAAGCCAGGCCCTTGTGACCCAGCCCGTCAGCATGGCGTCCACGGAACCGGGAGACCCCACGGTCCCCAGGTAGAGGTGGATGAAGAAAAATGCAAAGATCGCCACAAAGCCCAAGGCGTGGAAGACAAACATCCAGCGCACCAGCCATGCGGGGAAACTCAAGGGAGACCACATGATCAAACCCGTCAGGATCATAATGATTCCGAAACCGGCAACGACGAGGAAAAAGGCCTTCTGGCCGACATTGTATTTGCCTGCCTCCGGAACTTTATCCACATGCCACAGATAGCCGCCGGCAACTTTGATCCATTCCCAATCGTCGGGCAAATCTAAAACCCCTGCTTCCCTCCACCACATCCGGATGGTGAAGAACAGGGAAACGGCAAAGAAGATACCCGTAAAGTTATGGACATACTTCAGGGATTTTAAGCCTCCCATGAGGGTGCCGATAAAGTTAAACGACTGAAACATCATCCCCAGACCGGTGATGCACAAAATGAGGCACGATATGGCCAGACACCAGTGAACGATCCTTTCGAAGGAGTCGGTTGCTTTAATCAATCCTTTTCTCATCTTATTCACCTCCCTCTTTCGTGTTGGTCTCTTCATCCGGCAGTTTTGGGCCGTGAATGATATAATGCAGGAATGCGCCGCCCAGGACGCCGCCCGCCGAAATCAAGCTCAACGGCTTGAGGATGTCCTTCCACAGGATCGTAGCAATGGGAACGCTCGGTTTCTTTGGCAGTTCGTCGTAAACCTCCGGTTTTTCAGCAAGGACATATAGCACATGCGTCCCGCCGACGAACTTATCGCCATACACGTTGGCGTCACCGCCCAGTTCTTTCACCCGGGCATACGCTTTTTTGATCATAGCTGTCTTCTCACCGAAGGTGATCGCCCCTGTGGGACAAGCCTTCGCGCAAGCTGGCGTCAGGTCCGCCTCAATCCTTGATAAACACAAATCGCACTTATATACCTTGTCCGTATCACGGTCGTAGCGGGGAATATCGAACGGACAGGCCGAAACGCATTCTTTGCAGCCGATGCAGCGGCTGTGATTAATACCCACTGTGCCATAGCTCGTATGATACAGAGCGCCGCTAGGGCAAACCTTGACGCAGGCCGCATCGGTGCAGTGCATGCAGCCGTCTTTTCTAAAGAGCCACTTCACGCCGTCCTTGTCGGCAACTTCCTGAAACCGGATCAGGGTCCAAGTGTTGGACTGGAGATCCGGCGGATTCTGATAAGTGCCGAGATGCTTGGTCTGCTTCGCCGGCTGCTGATTCCACTGTTTGCAGGCCAACTGGCAGCTGCGGCAGCCTGTACATTTCGACACATCGATTAATTTCACCACTTCAGTCATGTTACTTCCCTCCCTTCTTCACGACATTGACCATGAAGGCCTTGCTCTCCGGGATCATGGTGTTGGCATCGCCGATGGACGGCGTCAGCAGGTTCGCTGCATCACCCTCCGTGAATACCTCCGCCTTTTTATCCAGCGAATCGTATTTTCGGTCGGCCGTCGTAATCCAGCCGAAATGCCAGGGAATGCCGACTTCGTGAATGACATTGCCGTCGATGTCGAAAGGTTTAAATCGGTGCGTGACGATGGCCGTTGCTTCCACCTCGCCGCGGGCCGATTTGACGATCACCTTGTCGCCGCTTTTGATTTCCTTATCTTCTGCCAGTTCCTGGCTCATCTCACAGAACATGCCCGGCTGCATCTCTGCCAGCCAAGGACACCAGCGGGTCAGAACGCCCGTCTGCCAATGCTCGCTCACCCGATACGTACTGCAGATGAACGGGTATTTGGGATCGCAACTGTCCACACCAGAGAAAACATCCAGATCCGAACCGACGCCCTTTTTGTCGAAGCGCTTGACGGCGGGATTGCTTTTCTGGGGAGACATCAGGTTTTTCTCCACCGGGCATTCGAGAGGCTCGTAATGTTCGGGGAAAGGACCGTCCGCAAGCCCCGGGCCGTAAAGACTGGCCACACCGTCGGGCTTCATGATAAACGGCGGCCTGCCGGCGCCCGGATTGCCGACACCGTCGGGAACGTCGCCGGTCCATTTTGCTCCATCCCACTTAATCACGGCACGGCTGGGATCCCAGGGATTGCCGTTGGGATCGACGGATGCCCCATTGTAAATAATACGGCGGTTGACCGGCCACGTCCAGGCCCATTCAGGATAAAGACCCAGTCCGGTTGCATCTGCCGTACCGCGACGCATCGCCAGATTGCCCTTTTCACCAACGGAACCGCAATAAATCCAGCAGCCGGATGACGTGGAACCGTCATCCTGCAGCCAGGCAAACGTCGGCACCAGATCACCCTTCTTGAATTCCTTGAATTCACCTTTTTTGAGGGGATTTTCCACTTTTTTATCCACCAGGAAGTAGCCGTTGATTTCGGCTGCCACCTTGCGCGGGTCATAATGGAAATGACCGCCAACCTTCTTACCGTAAGGCCAGGAGAGCTGAGTTATCGCTTCTTTGTGCGGTCCACCGTTCTTCTCGTAGAGTTCTTTCACTTTGAAGAAGATTTCACTCATGATGTCGCCATCAGGCAGGGCTTCTCCCGGAGGGTTGACCGCTTTATAGCGCCACTGCATCATGCGGCCGGAGTTTGCGATACTGCCTTCCTTTTCGATGGAAGCCGCGCAGGGCAGCATGAAGACTTCTGTTTTAATCTTGGTCGGATCCATACCGGGACTGCGCCAAAACGATCCTGTTTCGTTGTCGAACAGATTAACGTTAACCATCCAATCAAGCTTCGTCATCGCCTGACGAACTTTGTTCGAATGCGCACCTGAACAGGCCGGGTTCATACCCCAGGCAAAAAAGCCCGTAAACTTTTCTTTGTACATCTGATCGAAAAGCACCAGCCAGGAGTAGTTTGCGCCATCATCGAGCTTCGGCATTATCTTGTAGGCATCTTCTATCGACATATTCATGCCGTAGAAAGACCGCAGCAGACTGGCCGAGTATTTCGGAAAGTTCTTCCACCAATTAAGGGAATTAGCCTCTTTGGTTTTCGGCGTCCGTTTTTCATTGTAAACCGAAAGGGTCGGCATGGAGGCCGTCGGTGTCCCGAGATAACCGGGCCAGATATGGAACAAAAGTGCGTGGTCGGTCGAACCCTGCACGTTGGATTCGCCGCGCATAGCCGCCACACCGCCGCCTGCGATACCCATATTCCCCAGAAGCAATTGAATCATGCACATGCTACGAATATTCTGGACACCGACGGTATGCTGAGTCCAGCCCATGGCATAAAGCTCAACACCTGCTTTGTCCGGCTTTCCGGTGGCGGCGTAGAGCTTGTAGACCTCCAAGAGCTTATCCTTGGGCGTCCCTGTAATCCGCGTCACCAGCTCCGGCGTGTACCGGGAATAATGTTTCTTCAGAAGCTGAAAGACGCAGTTCGGATCCTTGAGGGACGGGTCTTTCTTGATGACACCGCCGCCGTCGGTCTGATAGGACCAGGTGTCTTTGATGTATTTGCCGTCCGCCAAACCGGAAAAGACACCCTTGTTGTCGCCCGGCAGTTTCAACGCCGGATTCACCAGGAAGGAGGCGTTGGTGTAATTTTTGATGTACTCCTCAAAATAAAGATTGTTATCGAGAATGTATTTGATCATGCCGCCCAGAAAGGCGATATCCGTTCCTGAACGAAGTGGTGCATAAAGATGCGCCTTTGCCGCCGATTGTGTGAAACGGGGATCTACGCAGATAATCTTCGCGCCTCGTTTGTCGACGGCTTCCTGAATCCATTTGAAGGATACAGGGTGATTGGAAGCCGGATTGCTCCCCATAATTAAAATTACATCACTGTTTTTGAAATCGATCCAGTGATTGGTCATTGCACCGCGTCCGAACGACTCTGCCAGAGCCGCTACAGTCGGGCTGTGTCAGATACGGGCCTGATGTTCGACATAAACCAGACCCAACCCCCTCAAGAATTTCTGGTACGTAAAACATTCTTCCAGATCAAGAGCGGCACTGCCGACGGAGGCAATGCCTTCCGTCCGGTTCACCGTTTCACCCTTGGCATTGACAGTTATAAAGCTTTTATCCCTGCTTTGTTTGATGTTGTGAGCAATCTTCTCAAGCGCCCACTCCCATTCTACCTCTTCCCACTGTGTCCCGTAAGGTTTTCTGTACAGGGGTTTTCCCAGACGGTTTTCGTTGACCGCCATCTGGTAGATAGACCCACCCTTCGAACAGAGGGAACCTTTGTTGATGGGACTGTCCGGATCCCCTTCCGTGTTGATGACTTTGCCGCCCCGGGCGGATACGATAATGCTGCATCCCACGGAACAATACGGGCAAATCGTTGTCGTCTCTTTGGCATACTTGATCTTCAACGGCTGAGCATACGCTGAAACAGGCTTAAGACTTATGCCTAAGCCGCTTGCCGCTGCTGTTGCGCCGGCGATCTTCAAGAAACCTCTTCTACTGACATCCATGAATGTGCACTCCTTTCATCAGAATAAATTCATATTCTTATGATCCGGTTATTCAACATCCAGCCTTTACCTGATTGAAGTATTTCCGGAAATGACTGATGTGGAAAAAACGTGACCAAATCGACTGAGGCGATATTCCACCACCTCTATCACTTTGCATTTCGTATATATGCAAGACTGAATGTTGTCAACGGTTTTGTTAAGATAACGCGCGTTATTTCAATGTATTGTGTCATTGTTGACATATTCGTTGTTTTTCATAATACATCTCCGACAGGTCGGCTTCTTCACGAAGAAAACTTAATGCCTGATGTTCCGATGCCTGATGAAAAAATCACGGCTGACGACCATTGTCGTCCGCTGTCGGGAGATGTCTTCCGGCCCCGTCTATGATTTTGGGAACCATCGCCGGGGCGCCTGCCTGAGGATCGTTTAAAAAGAGAGAATTTTCCCGGGACTGTAATATCCTCTGCTGGTAATTTTCAATCCGGGGGCGGCGGTTATCTTTCCGATAACCTTTGCCTTTATTTTGTGTTCTGCAGCCGTTGCAATGATCTTTTCCGGTTTGGCCGACATGATCAGCATCCCCTGTCCCATGTTCCACGCCCTGTAGGCATCGGCATCCTTAACCCCGCCGAGCTCCTGGCACAGCAGCATCATATCGCACGGGCGGAAAGGATCGGCGATATTCGCCCCCATCTTTTTCATCGCCAGAAGCCTTCCTAATTTTCCGGGAATGCCGCCGCCGGTAACATGCACTATGCCCTGCGCATCATCGAACATTTTAAGGGCGGCTTTTGAATAAATTTTTGAAGGCGCAAGCGCCAGGTCTCCCAAAGTGCGGGCGCCCTTTTTTTGTTTGTGCCAGTTCGGCCCATAAGCTTCTTCCATGATTTTCCGCATAAGCGAAATTCCGTTTGACCGGAATCCCTTTTCCTCCAGGCCTACGATGCTGTTGCCCGCTTTCAGCGCCTGGCCGCCGAGCTCCTTCCGGACAATGCTCAGCACGGTGCCGCCCCAGTTATAGTTGTACCTGCCATAACCGCCGATCCGCGCTCCGAGTTCGGCAATTTCACCCGAAACCACCGCAACGCCCGCGTCTTTTGCCGCTTTTACCATTCCTCCGGCCAGTTCCCGTATAATTTTTTCGTCCAGACCGTTGACATCAAGGACATTCGACAGCGCCACCGGTTCGGCGCCGAACCGGACGGCATCGTCGCACAACATGGCAAAAAGGTCGTAGGCCATTGTGTTGTGCTTCCCCGTTCGCTCGGCAAACTCGACTTTCGTGCCGATGCCGTCGCTGTTGAGCATCAGCCTGAGCCCGCCGATGGATACCGTTATGATCCTGTGCAGACCTTCCCTTTCCAGAATCTTGATTTCCGCTGATGTCCCTTTCCTGTTGACAAAAGTTTTATCAGCCGCCGCCGACATGATTTTTGAGCAGACATCGCCCAGATGTACATCAACCCCCGCCTTTTTGTATGTCGTCATTTTTTCACTCCGGTGATTTGCCCGTCCGTCAATAGAGGTACTTATGAATTCTTTACGCCGTTGTTATGCCGATGAGTATTCGTACGACGCCGCAATTTGCATCTCTATTGCTATCTTTGTCGATTATTCGCAGTGTATATATTACTTCATTATCTTATATCAATGTTTATTCGCATCAGAACAACCTGGCCGTTATCTGCAGTTTCGAAGGACTACTGCGTTGACAAAGACATAAATAATATTTATAGAGAATCCAACAAAAATATTTTAACCGGCGGAATGGAATTTCCGTTGGATTTGACAAGGAGGAATAAAGCATGGCCGGGGCAGAGATTTTCAACAATGACGAAATAAGAGCAATGGCTGACGTCATCGAAAGAAAAATGATCCACCGTTACGGTTCACATGACTTCAGGCAGGGACATTATCGGGTCGACGAATTTGAGAACAGGGCAAAGGCCATTACCGGGGCAAAATTCGCCCTTGGCGTCTCGAACGGCACAGCGGCTCTTATCGTTGCGCTGAAAGGCATCGGGATCAAACCCGGCGACGAGGTCATCACAACACCGTTTACATTTATCGCAACGATTGAAGCCATTGTTGCCTGCGACGCCGTTCCCATTCTCGGCCATATCGATGAAACGCTGGGACTCGACCCGGCCTCCGTCGAAAAGCTTATCGGACCCAGGACAAAGGCAATCATGCCCGTACACATGTTCGGGGTCGCTGCGGATATGGACGCATTTGTAGAACTCGGCATGAAAAACGGCATCCCTGTTATTGAAGACGCCTGTGAGGTCGTGGGCGGCACCTATAAAGAACGTTACCTCGGTTCGATCGGCACATGCGG
>JAFGHS010000001.1 GCA_016930075.1 Deltaproteobacteria bacterium | reverse complement strand
TCGTCAATGGTCCCGCCGCTGGCGGACCACGTGGGATCGACCGTATAGGTATTGCCCGCCTGGTCTTTGCCCTCGGCTTGAAATAACATCTGATGTCCGGCTGTCATAGAGACGGAACTTGGTGTAACATTAATGCTCTGCAGATCCTCAGGTCTTATGGTATGGACCGTTGCAGAGCCGCTCACCGAGCTGCCATTGATCGTCGCCGTGGCCGTCACCGTGAAATCGCCACCGATGCTCGGATTATTCGCCGAATACACACCGCCCTGGGTAATGGTACCGCCCGTGGCCGTCCATACGGGATTGATCACCACCGCAGCACCGTCCGCGGTAAAACCCGTGGCGGTGAATGCCTGGGTCTGGCCAACCAGTAAATTGGCCTGACCAGGATAAACACTTATTGACGCACCACCGCCGGATTGAATGGTTATATCGGTGGAGCCGTTGACACCTCCCTGGCTTGGAGGACCCTGATAACACAATATATATCCGTTCCCCTCCATCGCTGCTGTATAGGTGCACTGAGGCGGATCGCTTCCCGGCACAGGGGTGATTGTCCCATATTCGGCTTCCCAGTGAGGGTCCTGTATCGCTACAGGATTCCCGCTCTGATCACGGCCTTCGGCTGTGAATGTTACGCTTTGCCCTACCTGCATCGTTGGAAGGGACGGCGTAATGATGATATCGGTTAGTGCGCCTTCGCCATCTGCAATAGCAAGACATAAACCTCCAAATATTGCATGCATACAAAAAACCATGATCAAAACTGCAAAAAATGTGTTTCCCCGAATTTTTGTTTTCACATCTTTCTCCTTTCTCATCCGAATGGCAGGCCCTTGCCGAAGCCCGAAGCAACACGCGAATAGAACCATGTCCCATGCCGCATCACATGCCGTATGATTTGGGTTGAGGGATACCACAAGTCTTATTAATTACGTATAACAGGCTGTTCTTAGCGGTCGTGAATATATGAAGGGATGCATGCCGTGTCAAGAAGTTTTTACATGTGAAATATTAAGGTTTCCCTAAATTAAACATTGAGAAAGGCACGAAGCGGACGATGTCTTTGTTGCGGAAGAAGAGACGGCTGGCGCAATGAAGCGGCCGGCTTGATGGATGAGATACAGGACAGCTTTCATTGGCGCAGCCGGCGATTTGTTATTTATTGACATAAAGCCGATCATTCCTGTATTTTCTTGTATAAAATTTCAACTTATCCGATCGTGAAAGGGACGACATGAAAAACGTCTTAAGCGATGAAGAAAGAAAAAAGCTTGATCGGCGCATTGCGGAGGCGGAGAAGCGAACGGGCGCGCAGATCGTCCTGGCGGTGATCGGACGAAGCGACGCCTATCCGGATCTTCCGTGGAAGGCTTTTGCCCTGGGGGCATCGCTTGCCGGCCTTGTCGTTTTTATAGCCGGCATCCTGCGGCCGCCGGCTTCGTCTGCCGTTGCGGCGCTCCTGTCCGTCGTGGCGATTCTTTCGGCGGGGGCGGGTCTTACGCTCTTGTGCGTCCTGATTCCGCCCGTTGCCCGCCTCTTCCTTTCCCTGCAACGCGCCGAGGCGGAAACAAGGCAGTATGCCGAGTCCTTGTTTTTATCACGGCAGATGTTTGCGGCAGCCGACCGCCGGGCGGTGCTTATCCTCATCGGCCTTTTTGAACGCCGGATTGTCATCCTTCCCGATACGGGCCTTGCCGATCAACTTCAGGCGGGGGCAACGGGCCGGGTGATTGACGGCATGCGCGCGCACCTGAGGGCGGGCAGGCTCGCAAAGGCGCTGGAAGCGGGTCTGGAGAGCCTGGAGGCGCTGATCCGGCGAGAAGGGCCGTCTCCGGGGCCGTCTTGCGCACCGGCCAATGACCTCCCCAACGCCGTTATCGAGGAAAAGGGCGTATGAAAAAATTCCTGCCCATTATACTGCTTTTTACCGGCCTTCTGTCCGTTGTGTCCGCCCTTTTCGCTTATGCTGTTGACGTTCCCTATCTTACGGGACGCGTCACGGATAACGCGCAAATCCTCTCTGCCGAAACAATCCGCGCCATAACCGAACGCCTCAAGGCCCATGAGGAAAAAACGACCAACCAGATTGCCGTTTTAACGGTTCCCTCCCTCGAAGGAGAGGGCATTGAAGAGTACGCGTCTGCCGTGTTCGAGGAATGGAAGCTGGGACAGATTGGCAAGGATAACGGTATCCTGTTGATCGTGGCGCCCCATGAGCGGCGCATGCGCATCGAGGTGGGCTATGGACTGGAAGGCATGATGCCGGACGGCGCGGCGGGAAGCATCATCCGCAACGTCATAACGCCGCATTTTAAAAACAACGATTACGACCAGGGCATTGATGCAGGCGTTTCAGCCGTCATCTCCGTTCTCGAAGGAGGAACGGCGCCGGAGGATATGGCGGGGGCGGGGGCGGCAAAAAAGGCGTCGGGATTGAAGTTCGAAACACCGGATATGCCGCTTGTGGAGCGGATCCTTGTCGGCGCTTTCGTCTTCGGCATCATCGGCCTGTTCACAGTCATGGGAATTATGACACCCGGCGTGGGCTGGTTTCTGTATATATTTCTCATACCCTTCTGGGCGGTTTTTCCCATCGCCATCGTAGGCTCGACCGGCGCGCTGTATCTGCTCATTGCCTATCTCGTCCTTTATCCCATGGCAAAACTGCTCCTTAAAGACAGCGCGTGGTACCGCAAAGCGGCAGATGACCTGAAAACCAAAGGGAGCGCCAACATCGGCGGCTTTATCCTGACGACCGGCGGTTCCGGAGATTCAGGCGGATCGTGGAGCTCCGGGGGTTCAGGCGGCGGATTTTCCGGCGGCGGCGGTTCATCG
>JAFGHS010000037.1 GCA_016930075.1 Deltaproteobacteria bacterium | reverse complement strand
ATTATTTCTCCTTTATTCCTGCCTGTTTCAGGATGGCTTTCACCATCCCCCTCGGCAGGTCGGTGGCGCCATGCACAGGTACAGGTATGGCGCGGCAATCATCTTTTATCATGATATGGTGGCTGCCGGAAATTCTGTCCAGAACCCATCCATATTCTTCCAATCGTTTTTTCAATTGCCTGCCGTTCATTGGTTGTCACTATACAGCATATATGATGCATGTCAAGTTTGATTTGAGGCAATTCATTCCCTGTAAAGGTCGCCGTCACCCCAATGTAAAATAAGTGCAAAAAGGAGCGCCCCCGTCGCGGAAGCGCGGCACCGATAAGCTTTGTCAATCATGACAGGCCGTTACCCTGCGGGCACAAAACAATTGACATACAACCGGGACTTCCTTATATTTCAACTGCAATTATGCAACGTCTTATCGAATTCTTTTTCAGCTCTGTTAAGGAAAATCAGTGGTCAAAGCATCTCACGAATTTCAGATCTTCGCCAAACCGGCCGGCGCCGTCTGCAATCTCGACTGCCGTTACTGCTACTACCTTGAAAAAGGGGAACTTTATCCCGGCACCGAATCCTTCCGGATGTCCGACGAAATTTTGGAGGAGTATATCACCCAGCAGATCGCCTGCACCCCCGATTCATCGATTCAGTTCTTCTGGCACGGCGGCGAGCCGACCATCCTCGGTCTGGATTACTTTCAAAAGATCGTCGATTTGCAGCAGAAGCTCAAGCCCCCGGATACGCGCATCATCAACAATATCCAGACAAACGGCATGCTCCTTACGGAAGACTGGTGCCGCTTTCTGGCCAGGGAGGGTTTCTACGTCGGCTTGAGCCTCGACGGCCCCCAGGCGCTTCATGACACCTACCGCGTGACCAAAGGGGAAAAGCCGACGCACAAACAGGTCATGCAGGGTTACCGACTGTTGCGGCAGCATAAAGTCCCCTGTGACATCCTCTGTGTCGTCCATGACCGGAATGTCCGCAAACCCCTTGAGGTATATCGCTTTTTCAGGGAGATGAAAGCCCGATACATCAGCTTTATTCCCCTTGTGGAACAAGAAGGGGGCGGAGAAAATGCCGTTACGTCCCGGAGCGTTTCCGCCGCTGCCTTCGGCGAATTCCTCTGCGCCATTTTTGACGAATGGATCCGTCATGACATGGACCGCGTGATTGTGCAGATCTTTGAGGAGGCCGCCAGACCCGCCTGCGGCCAGAATCATTCGCTCTGCGTCTTTCGTCCGACCTGCGGCGATCTTCCCGTCATGGAACACAACGGCGACGTGTATGCCTGCGACCACTTCGTCGATAGGGAACATCTTTTGGGAAACATCCGACACACGCCGCTGGTCTCCATGATCGAAAGTCCGGCCCTTGCGGCCTTCGGCAAGTCCAAACGGGATATGCTGCCCCGTTATTGCCGCGAATGCGACGTCCTTGCCCTCTGCAACGGCGGCTGCCCGAAAGACCGGATCAGCAAAACACGGGACGGTGAAGAAGGCTTGAATTATTTGTGCGCCGGGTATAAAAGATTCTTCGCCCATTGCCGCCCCTATACGCAGCGCATAGCAGCCCTGCGCATGGCCGGCGAGCCTCCGGAGCGACTGATGCGCCTGCTGCAAATGGAGAGAATCACTGCGCGTCCGGCTGTCGGCCGTAACGACCCATGCCCCTGCGGAAGCGGCAAAAAATACAAAAAATGCTGTATGAACGCTGAAAATTAGAAACCCCCTCAATTCCCCACAGAAAAGGGGAAGCAGAAACCCGATTTTCATCCTTCGCTGTACCCACAACGGGCATAGAGGGAAAAATAAAAAGGAGGAACATGTTATGCGGTATGAAACGAAAATGATGGCCGAAATCGTCAATATGCAGGGCCACGAAAACGACCAGATCGACGCTTATTTTGCCCGCCCTCTCGGAGACGGCCCCTATCCGGGCGTTGTCGTCGTCCATCACATGCCCGGCTGGGACAATCCGACCAAGGAGATCGTACGCCGGTTTGCCTATCAAGGCTATTGCGCTATCTCGCCCAACCTGCATTTCCGTGAAAAAAAAGGTTCTTTCCGGAAAAATGCCCAGAGCATCATGGAAGCGGGCGGCCCGCGTGACGATCTCGCTATGGGCGACATTAAAGGCGCTGTTGAGTATCTGCGCACCCTCCCTTATTTAAACGGCAGGGTCGGCATCATCGGCTACTGTTCCGGGGGCCGCCAGGTCTATCTTGCCGCCTGTACCGTTCCGGGCATTGACGCGGCTGTCGATTGTTACGGCGGCGGCGTCATCATGCCTCCTGAACGGATCAATCCCCGTCAGCCCGTGGCACCCATCGACTGCACCAAAGACCTTCAATGCCCGCTGTTGGGACTATTCGGCAAGGATGACAAATCGCCCTCGCCGGAACATGTGGCCCAAACGGAGGAAGAACTCAAGAAGTACGGCAAGACCTATGAGTTCCACTCTTACGATAATACCGGGCATGCCTTTTTCATGGTCGACAGCGGCATGTATCGCCCGGAATCGGCCGTAGACGGATGGAACCGGATAATGCAATGGTTCGACAAGTACCTGTACTAAAAGACATTTACGAAATACATGTTGACACGCCATTGTGATTTTCATATATTTGGCCGCCTAAAAAGTGTCGGCTTCGTAAAAAGTGGCGTTTTAACAAAAATAAACTTCTCTTCAGTGAGGTGTGTGATGACTGTAAAAAATCAGGGGTTGCTTAGATGGCTGGGTTTATTTCTTCTGGCAATATTCGTTGTGTTGACGGTAACCGGATCACCTGCCTATGCTGCGAAGAGCGATTTCAACGGCGACGGCAAGACGGACATCCTGTGGCGCAATACGACAATGGGCTGGAACTGCGTCTGGCTTATGAACGGCACTCAGTTCAGCAATTTTGTTTTCCTCGAAACCATGGCCGACCAGACCTGGCAGATCGCGGGGACGGGTGACTTCAACGGCGACGGCAAGACGGATATTCTGTGGCGCAATACGACAATGGGATGGAACTGCGTCTGGCTCATGAACGGCACTCAGCTTCTCAATTTTGTTTTCCTTGAAACCATGGCGGACCAGACTTGGCAGATCGTAGGGACTGACGACTTCAACGGCGACGGCAAGACGGACATCCTGTGGCGCAATACGGCAATGGGCTGGAACTGCGTCTGGCTCATGAACGGCACGCAGCTCACCGGTTTTGTTTTCCTTGAAACCATGGCCGACCAGACCTGGAAGATCGTGGGGACGGGCGATTTCAACGGCGACGGCAAAGCGGATATCCTGTGGCGCAATACAACAATGGGCTGGAATTGCGTCTGGCTCATGAACGGCACCCAGCTTCTCAGTTTTGTTTTCCTCGAAACCATGGCCGACCAGACCTGGAAGATCGTGGGGACCGGTGACTTCAACGGCGACAATAAGACGGACATCCTGTGGCGCAATACGTCGGCAGGCTGGAACTGCGTCTGGCTCATGAACGGCACGCAGCTCACCGGTTTTGTTTTCCTCGAAACCCTGACCGATCAGAGCTGGATTGTGGGAGGAAGTTCTGTCGGCGGCGGCAGCAGCAACGTTGTCGAGGTGTCTGCCGGCAATATAACGCCTTATGACGCATCAACGGGGGCGATCACCTTCAACATCCACCCGACGGGTACATTTACCTTCAACATATCCGGATTTTCCGCCGGCGACAAGTTGGTTTTCGACAGCGGCACCGCGATAAGTATATGGAATTACAGTGGAACGGACGGAATCATCGATGTTACCGGCTCATCAGATGATGAGCAGCTGGTAACAATACATCTGACAGGGCTCACTACGGCATCGGACGGCGCTATTTACGGCGTCAACAGCTTCAGGAGCGTTTTCGGGTTGGATTCCCTGGCTCCGTAAGCTATAGCATCACAGCGATTAGCGATCATCTTCGAAAGCGCCTGACCGTTTTCAGCCATGTTTTTTTGTGTCCTCGTGAGGCCTTTTGCTGCCGCACGACGGCGTCATACTTACAGGAAGGCTGTGTATTCCCTCTGCCTTCCTGTGATCGTTTTAAAGACAATATGAGATTGCTTCGCTTCGCTCGCAATGACACATAGGCGTTTTTCAAAGGTCTTAAGTGATTAAGGCGCCCCTAAACGCCTTCAAAGTTGAATATTTAACTTGCTCTTGACGCAAATAAAAAGTAAACACACCCCTTAATTCGTAAACTTACTCACTTTCATAAAAGAAAAGGAGCAGTCCGATGAGATCATATGTCGTTTTTTCTTCCATGGGGACAGACCGCCCCGGTCTGGCCAAAGAGATTTCCGAATTCTTCACGGCCCGCGGCATCAATATTGAGCGCTCCAGAGGGTGCGTCCTGGGAAACGAATTCGCCATGATCATTCTCACATCCGGCAAGACGGAGGACATTGAAAAATTTGTCGGCGACATCGACGCCCTCCGCGAAGTGACGGGGCTCGATATCCACGTCCGCAAGACCAAGGCCCCCAGCCACCGGGAAGCGCCGCCGTCCATCCCCTATAAATTATTGGCCATCGCCGCCGACCGTCCCGGAATCATCCATCAGATATGCAAGGTTTTATTCGATAAAGGCATCAATGTAGACGATATCGCCAGCAACGTGGATCACAACCTGATTACGGGCGCCAGCGTCTTCCACATGACCTGTTACTTCTCTCTGACGCCGGGCGTCAAAATTATCGATCTCAAGAGGGAGTTTTCGCGCATCAGCGACGAATATAATATCGACATCCGGTTCGATGCGGTGATTGAAAAATAAGGCTATGGCAAACAAACGCGAGCACCGCAAAGATCATACCATGAAGCCCATTATTGAAATTGCCGAATCCGTCGGCCTTACGGAAGAAGACCTGGAATTTTACGGCCGTTACAAGGCCAAGGTCAAGTTGGAATCGATCAGAAAATTTGAACGCGTGAGCGGCGCTTCCCTGATCCTGGTCTCCGCCATGACGCCGACGCCGGCAGGGGAAGGGAAAACCACCGTATCTATCGGTCTTGCCCAGGCGTTGAACCGGATCGGGAAGAAAACCATCGCCGCCCTGCGGGAGCCTTCTCTCGGTCCCGTCTTCGGCATCAAGGGCGGGGCAACCGGCGGCGGCCTGTCCCGGCTCCTTCCTGCCGATGAAATCAATCTCCATTTTACCAACGACTTTCCGGCCATCGAAAGCGCCCATAACCTGCTCGCGGCCATCCTCGACAATTCCATCTTTCACGGGAACCCGCTCAACATCGACCCGCGAAGGGCCGTCTGGCGGCGGGTCGTCGATATGAACGACCGGTCCCTGCGCAACATGGTCATCGGTCTGGGCGGCACGACCAGCGGCGTCCCCCGCGAAACGGGTTTCGACATCGTTCCGTCGAGTGAGATCATGGCAATTTTGTGTCTGTCGCGTTCATACAGAGAATTGAAGGAAAAGATCGGCAACATCCTGATGGGCATGACCTATGACAACGCGCCGGTACTGGCGAAAGACATGAAGGTGGAAGGCGCCGCAACGGCCCTTTTGAAACATGCCTTATTACCCAATCTGGTTCAAACGACGGAGGGAACGCCGGCCATCGTCCACGGCGGCCCTTTCGCCAACATCGCCCAGGGGACAAACAGCATCATCGGCACCGATCTTGCCCTGCGTCTTAGCGACTTTGTCGTGACCGAGGCGGGATTCGGCTTCGATCTGGGAGCGGAGAAGTTCTTCGACATCGTCGCCCGCTACGGCGACCTGAATCCCAAAGTCGTTGTCCTTGTCGCGACCGTCCGGGCGCTCAAGTATCATGCCGGCATCGACCGGGAGGGCCTGAACCGGCCCAACCCGCGCGTCGCCGTCCTCGGCATGGCCAACTTGCGGCGGCACTACGAAAACATCAGCAAGTTCAACACCCAGTGCATCATCGCCCTAAACCGCTTCGCCGAAGATTCGGACGAAGAAGTCCGGGCTGTTGTGGCGGCTGCGGAAGACGAGGGAATGAACATTGCCGTGGCCGACATCTTTCGTCACGGCGGCGAGGGTGGCATCGAACTGGCCGAAAAAACAGCCCGACTCGCCGCAGCGCAGCAAGGCCCATACCGGCCCCTGTACGACTGGAACCGCCCGGTGGAAGACAAGATTTTCACCGTCGCGAGCGAAATATACGGCGCCGTCTCCGTTGATTATCAGGCCCAGGCAAAACGCGATCTCGATCTCATCAAAAAATTCGGCTATGACAAACTGCCCATCTGTATCGCCAAAACGCAGCAGTCTCTATCGGATAACCCTACCCTCCTCGGCCTGCCGTCCAACTTTGTCGTGACGGTCCGCGAAATCAAAATCGCCTCCGGCGCCGGCTTTCTGATCCCCATTACGGGTGAGATTCTGCGGATGCCGGGCCTGGCGAAGGCCCCCGCCGCCTATAACATCGACATCGACGATGACGGCAATATCACCGGCATCGGGTAACCTGATCGTCAGCTTTTTATCGAGAGGACATCCCGATTCTGCATGCATGGTCCGCACGCATAGACGATCATTCTGAACGGCAGCCATGCTTTTCGCGGGCACAACGAAGGAAGCGATTTCCCCATACCCTTCTTGATCAAAGGAACATGCAAAAGGTCATGATTCCTTCAATCATGGGTTATTCTCACCTCGACGGTGTGTTCCCGATGATCGTCCACAAGGGTAATCGTTTT